>JAYTRB010000305.1:0-5517 GCA_043746425.1 Planctomycetia bacterium | reverse complement strand
TTTCCTTTTGCCGCAGAATTAATGGAAGCCGGAATCGCTTCCGCACGTCTTTCTCCCCCTTCCTCAGGCAGCAACCGCGAGCTTGCGTCGGCCTCCAGGCGAGTGCCTGGGCTTGTGATCGGCGCCCGGGGCAACGCGACCGTTGTTCGAGTGACTGAGGGCACGGCTGGGCCGCCGAGCGATCCCTTTCCTTGCCGCATTTGACCGATTAACTCTGCCAGGTTGTCGAGCTGATCGAGCGTGGCAATCCGCACGAGTGCCAATTCCAGAAGCACGCGACTGAAGGTCGCCCCCTTCATCCGGTTTTTGGTCTCGGCCAGAATCTGCAAGCCCGCAAGGATCGTCTGCAAGCCGGCCTCTGCGGCTTGCTTAGCAATCGCGGCCCGCTGGTCGTCATCGACCGAAATCAAGCGTGCCTGGCCGGCGCCGCAAGCGAGAACCATCAAGTCGCGAAAGTAAGACAAGAGCTGATCGGTCAGTTCGCTGATTTGAACACCCCCCTCCAGCCCTGTCTCGAGGAGTTCCAGAACTTGCGCCCGTTCGCGACCGAGAAGCGCCCCCCCCAGTTCGACCAGCCGTTCATCGGGAGCCGTACCGAGCAGGCGGTGTACATCGGCGGCGACGATCACTTTTCCACCGAAGGCGAGAAGCTGGTCAAACAGCGATTGGCTGTCGCGCATCGAGCCTGCTGCCCGGCGGGCAACAAGCTGCACGGCCTGCGGATCAACCTCCACACCTTCAGCGGTCGCAATTTCGGTGAGACACTTGCCAATCGACGCTGTGGCGATCGTTCCAAAATCAAACCGCTGACAGCGCGAAAGAATCGTCTCAGGAACTTTCTGCGGATCGGTGGTGCAGAAAATGAATTTAACGTTCGCCGGCGGCTCTTCGAGCGTTTTCAGAAGCGCATTGAACGCTTCCTTCGTCAGCATGTGAACTTCGTCAATGATGTAGATCTTATAACGGCAGCGCATCGGCTTGATGTTAACGTTGGCGCGCAAAGTGCGAATTTCTTCGATGCCACGGTTCGACGCTCCATCGATCTCAATGACGTCTACGTCGCCTCCGGTCGAAATACCGCGGCATACTTCACACTGATTGCAGGGGTCGCCCCCAGCGGCCTCGGGGCAATTCAGCGACTTGGCCAAAATGCGTGCGGTCGAGGTTTTCCCGACCCCCCGAGCACCGGTAAACAGGTAGGCATGCGCTACCCGGTTCGAGGAAATGGCATTACGCAGTGCCTGCGCAATCATCTCCTGGCCGACGACGTCGCCGAACAATTGCGGTCGAAACCGGCGTGCCAGAACGGTGTATTCCATAAAAGCCCCCGAAGATAACGACGAAAGGGATTGCGACAAAACGCGGAATGGCCAAATCCGAGTGTTCGATTTCTACAGCAACTCCAGATTCAAATCCCGAAATGTACTGCAAGCCAGGCTGTTCGACGACCCGTGTCATTTTAGCCTTTTATTTTTTGATTTCCTCAGATACTCAAATTTTGAATGTCGCCAGTCTGCAATTCCGGGGGGTCAATCGTACCGCCGCCCCTTCAAATAATAAAACCCGGCTTCTCAATCAAGAAGCCGGGTTCATTCAGCAGGCAATAGGCGGGCTCGAAAGGCTGTCTCCTCATGCACATGGAAGACGGTTGCTTAAGGCTGCTTCGGTTAAGACCTGACCTGGTTCACAAGTCCCCATTGCACTTGGAGACAGCCTTTCACGCCCGATCTCCATTATGGCCGCGGTCGCCGGTTCGTCAAGGAACATGCACCGGTTATCGCTGGCGGCTATGTTCCCGACCCATTTTTAACTCGGTTGCCAGCTGTCGCCTGCGACGGTTCCTGCGTCAGATAAGGACGCATCTGCTCGAACTTCTTCGGACCGATTCCTTTGACTCGCAAGATATCGTCAACGTCGGCGAACGGTCCCTTTGCCTGCCGGTCGGCGACGATCCGCTTGGCCAGCGTTTCGCCGATTCCCTCGAACTGGGCCCATTCAACCCACGTGGCTGTGTTGATGTCGACCATGTACTGATATTGGCCGGCAGGAAGGCGATCGACCTCTATCGGCTGCCGGCCCCATTCACTGAGCCGCAACCAATGGACGAACACGAAGACCAGTCCCACCGAGAGCAGAGTCCCCACAAAAATCTGATCTCCCCGGCGAAGCCAGAACCGGGGCCGGTCGTCGGGCCGGCGCAGATTCGGTTCAGGAGTGGCAGACATCGCTGGGCCTCAGAACGTCGATTCGACCAGAGACGATCGTCGAAGGATAAAACTTGAATCGCCAGTCGCGGCATTGTACCACAAGGGGTTGAAGACTGGGCATTTTGTCCGCTCGACAAATAGACCCCTTGGTGTCACGGTCGGCGAACCGTCAACTTGACTGACGAATTACGAAAACGCCAGACGGAAATCCACCGTGGCTGGCTGGCCAGCGACCGGCTGGATACATCAAATCCCACTTATTACAATCCACAGTGAACTGATGGCTCCAAACACCGAACTTCAACCACGCCTTTTCAACCCGGAGGATCCCATGAAGAAAGCAGCGTTCTTATTGGCAGCGACCGCGTTATTTGCCGTCGGAAGCGGCATCGTGAACTCCGAAGAAAAGAACGAAGCAAAAAAGGGAGACAAGAAAGTGCCCGCCGTTCTCGATTTCAAAATGAAGCGCCTCGATGGCAAGGAAGCGAAGCTCGCCGATTACGAGGGGAAAGTCGTCTTGATGGTCAATGTCGCCAGCAAGTGCGGACTAACTCCGCAGTACGAGCAGCTCGAAGAGTTGCATGAAAAGTACGCCGAGAAGGGGTTGGCCGTCATCGGCTTTCCAGCCAACGAATTCGGCAAGCAAGAACCGGGGACAGATGCCGAGATAGCCCAATTCTGCAAAAAGGACTATGGAGTTAAGTTTGATTTGTTTTCGAAGGTGGTCGTCAAGGGAGAGGGGCAGTGCCCGTTGTACAAATTCCTGACTTCGAAAGAGACCGACCCCAAATTTGCGGGCGAGATTAAATGGAACTTCGAGAAGTTTCTGATCAGCCGTAAAGGCGAAATCGTCGCCCGATTTGACCCGAAGGTTAAACCGGATTCACCGGAAGTCATTGAGGCGATCGAAAAAGAGCTGGAAAAAGAGCTGGAAAAGGTCAAGAAGTAGGCCGCGTTTTCAGGTAGGGCTCTGCGCCCTACCGCACCGATGCCACGGCGACCTGCGCCCAGGCAATGGACGGCACCTACGACTGACGCACCGGCCTTGAAACGTTCAGGGACGGTGCGTTTTCGCGCGCCCGATGATTGGTCGCTGACGCCGACGTATTGTGTATCGGTGCTGTTCGCGGCAAAGCGGGGCTGCGATGTGTTGCCAAGGTAATGCCGAAATGCCTGAAATCATGATGCCAATCATGAGTCGGACACTCGCATCGCATCATGTGCAAACCCGATGTGGAGAGTCAGGGTTGAGAAATTCAAGCCGGAGCGCATCTGGCCCATGACCGGCGTTCGACCGTACTCGCGTTACTTCAGGCCGGCGAATCATGCTCGAGGGCGCTGATCTCGCATCGTAATCCACCAGTCTGTCAAGAATTCCGAAACCAAGGTCGCGAGGCTGAGGAAATGCCGCTGATTGGTGTTCAGTGCGTGAGCTTGAAAGCCAGTGCCATGACAAGGATCGAGCCCAGAATCATGGCGAATCCAACAGCCGATGGAATTCTGTTCCACCACGGTTGACGCCATCGGCCGTGTATTTCTGGATCATATTCCGCGAGTCGAACGTCAGAACCGCGGTGTTCATTTGCCAGCCACTCAGACTCGTCGCGAAATGGCCATGATTGCGTTAAAGTCGCCAATGTCGCTGTCGCGTCAATTTCCAGGTCGGTAGCAAGGAAAACGACGACTTGTTTGAGCATCACCCAACCCCCGGAACCGACGGAAATCGGGTGGTCGATAAGGTCGTCATGAATCAGATAGAGGCGGCGTGCTATTTCCCGGACACTTCGATCTTCCGTCAGCTTGGTCTCAAAGTAGACAGAGTTTCGGTCGTCGAAGGCGAAGGTGTAAATGTCGCCCTTCATATAGCTGACGAGAGCGTCGCGCAAATTGGATCTCGCGTTGTGATCAACAGCCATTATGTCCTCGACTGCCGGGCTGGTTAATGGCGGGAGCGGGAAACAACAATGGCCGCCCAATCTTGCACAAGTTTAACGCGCTGCGATGTGCCCAGGAATGCGAACCAAAATGTCTCAACCAATTCCTGGCAGTAACTCCTGAGTCGGCATCGTGCCCACGCGAAATTCAGACTCGACGTACTGGGAATGCCAAAGACAAAGCCCCTGAAGCATGAATTTCAGACGACGAGAAAAATCACATCAATTCGTACGTGATTTCAAGGGCGATTTGTTCAACGGCAACCCCGATAATGACGAACACGCAAGGCACGCTCAACGCTCAAAATGCGATTGATCGTGGTGGCGCTATCATTTCAAAAGGGCCTGCTCATCGAAGATAACGTGATTGATGACCGTGCGTGATTCCGAAGTGTAGATGATGTGGATCTTGCCGTCGTGCGTCTGGATGGCGAAAGGGTACGCCGCTGTGTCATCTTTCTGATTCACTATGTTGCGTTTGAAGGGATACGTTTTGTCGTTGTCGGTAGAGATTGACACGGTGAGGGGCATGCGATCGAATTTGCTGTCGTTGTAAACCAGCAGCAGATGTCCATTTTTCAGCTTGATGAAGTCGGTGGCTGCGTTCGGATTCGGGAAAGCCGAGTCCCTCCCTTCGCTCCAAGTGTACCCGCCATCGCGTGATTCGCTGCGGACGAGCCAGCCGTCCTCCTGGCCCGTGTAGCCTCCCCCGCGACGGGAATAGGCGACGAGATAGTCGTCAGAAATCTGGACGACCGAGGGTTGCAGATTACCGATCCGCGATTTTACCCGGTTGGTCTCGGTCCATTCGTTTGTTTTTGGATTGAATCGTAAAAACAGCGACGTCGTGTCGGCGCCCACGATCTCGCGGTCATTGCCTGTTTCGTGATAAATGGGTAGCAGATAGTCGCCGTTCTTCAATACGATCGGCGCAGCGCGGACCATCATTCCTTTCTCGAAATTGAGCAAGTCCGAATCAGTCCAGGTCTTGGCACCATCTTCAGAGATCTTGAATTTAATCCGCGAGTCAGACCACGTTTGTCCATATCGCGTGAGGTAGAACAGCCAGACCAGGCCATCAGGCGCTTGCCAGACTACGGCATTTCCATCGGTGCGGAAAGGAGTGTTGGCAATCACGGAAGGACGAGTCCACTCTTTATCGTTCTTAGGGAGCCTTGCACCGTACACCGCTGTATCGGTTGCGTATTCGCCCGAGCCGCCATAGTAGGCCAGATACAGGTCTCCGTTTGCCAATTCCGTGAACGATGCGGGATGCTTGTATCTGGTGAGGATTTCAGGTCCGACGACGCGCTCGATTACAATGTCATCGACCGCACTCGCAGACGCGCTCACGGTTACCAAGATCATCACGGCCC
>JAYTRB010000304.1:0-2477 GCA_043746425.1 Planctomycetia bacterium | reverse complement strand
GCATTCGATGCAATCGCTTGCGGTCGTGCATAACTCGTCCTCATCCCCCGAGATTCTCCAGACGAACCTTCCGATTGTCGCAGTCCATGTCACATTGTCCAGAGCAGCACTCGCGCATAGGGAATCACCGTCCATTTTCGGATCAGAACCCGTCGATCGGGGGATTGGCGGGCGGTACGGTCAAGGTCGTACAATCCAGGTTTGGCCAGAACTCCACAAAAAGCGGCCGAGCGGCGTCGCTGACAATGCTCGCGATAACCCGGCAATGCTCGTCTCGGAATGACGTCGGGCTTGGGGGGGCTGGCAAGGATTGTTCACGCAGGAAAGCCGAACTTGTCAGAATCCGGCATGTCGCCCGCACGTGTGTCAGCACTCTCGCAGGCTTTGCCACGCGCGCAGTGCGGTGCGTGCTCAGGAGCATAAATATTTCCGATGGTTAATCTGGAGCCATCGCTCAACGCACGGCACTGGCAGCGCCCGCCTTCATGCACGGTCGATTGCCAATTCAGGTTTGAGGCGTACCAAGCCGCGCGGATCAGCCTGTGTCGTGATATTTCCACGACCTTCAGCGCCTTCCGGCAGGTCCGCGGACGGGTTGGCACCAGGCACGCTCATATTCTCCGGGGCTCGACGGGTTCGGGTGCTTTTTCGTCGACGTAATACGCGCACGGACGTACAAATCGTCGTCGTCGAAGACGTATTGGGCTCTCGTTCCAGAGACGGTCGCCAGAACCCTGCCGACATCGTTGCTGTACCGGCGCGTGGTTTCGATCGGCTTTCTGTTGCGGTTCAGAACCGGCTCGCTGCTGCTGTCGTATCCGGTGCGCGTTCCAATAAAGTCAATTGTATAGTCGATCTCTTTTCCAGGTGTCACCTGCACTTCGATTCCAAGTGGCGAAGTGGCAAACCGCTCAAGCATGACTCCGGTCGAAGCGTAAAACGCGCCTTCGTTCATGGCTGCGATGATCGCCGCGGGAGAAAGTTCGCGGGCCAGGACCACGATCCAGCCACGACCGGGCTCGCTGTCGCGGCTGGGAATCTTGTGATAGGCGTGTCCGTCGTCGGTCGCCAGGCCGAACATGAGCGGCAAATGAAATTCGGCGATGCGGCGGGTGAGAATGATGTCCCAGATGCGCGGGGCGGACGCATGGTGTTGATCGCCATCGTTGTTGACACCGGGATGTCCATTGTAAACCTCAAAGAAATTCTCGCCGCGGACCCGTGCCAGGTCTTCGGCAGTGACGCCGTAATGAAAATTCGGGTGGTTGAGATGAATCAGCATGGGCCGACCGGTGCGTTCGCATTGCGCGACCAGGGCGTCGGTATTGCGCTGCATGACGTCGTACACACTCTCGCCTCCCATGGGTGGAATGACCTCATTGAGATTGGTGACGTTCATGTGAATCGGAGTTCTCCGGAAATGATCGCTGATCTCTTCACCCTGAATCATCAGGAACTCCCGATTGCCGATCTTTCTGGTGATCTCGTCGAAAGTCTTCAGCCGGACTTCGAGTTTTCCGTTGTCGTTAAGCCGCTCGTCGACCCAGTTTTTTGGAAAACGGGCTCGCAGCTTGTCGAGTGCCACGCGGCCGCCGCTGCTATTGAGGGCATCGATCCAGCGTTCGTGGTTCAACAACGTGTTGTGGTCACTGAATGACAGAAAATCGTAGCCATTGTCCTTATACCACAGGGCCACCATTTCCGGGTAATCGTCGCCATCGCTCCACAGCGTATGCGTGTGAACATTCCCCTTGAACCAGCGCAGCGTCCCGCTTGCGGCGAAAACTTCGGAATCGGCAAACGTCAATTTCTCGGTCTGACCGGCCATCAGGAGCAAGCCGCCCACAATCGCGGTAGAACACAAGGCCACGAGCGTTCGCAATCGGGCTGAGATGCGCATGGGGTAAGGTACCGGAGAAGAAATGCAGCAAGACCAGGATTCTGGCAATTGTGACATTGCAGAATAGCCTGATGGGAGTGTGAAGCCAAGCGCTGCACAAAGTTGTGTCTTGCACAGAATGTCGGGCTTGTCGATGATGACGCCAGGAGCCGTCCAACATGACCCAAACAATAATGTCTCGCGCGGTAGACCTGCTGGCAGAGCATTACGGACGAACCGTAGAATCTTTGCCCTCCGACCATTGGCATGCACTCGTCCGCGTTGTGCTCGATGGCAGGCCATCTAAAAAGGCTGCTCGCGACTGGTTATGGATCGATGAATCGCCAGTGCGCTCACCGGGTGAAATCGCCAGGCAGAATGCAGCGCAACTGGCAGAGGCTCTCGTAGCCGCCGGGCAAAGCGCCAGCCGGGCCGGTGTCTTGAACGGCTTGGCCGAATGGTGGCTGCGGCGAATCGGCGATGAGGATGCCAGCGCGGTGTTTCGCGCGCGCTCCCGCGAGTACTGGCAAGACGAGCTGCGCGTGATTCGCGGCGTCAGCTGGGAACTAGCCGATCGAATTCTGCTGGTCGTCGGAGG
>JAYTRB010000303.1:0-3029 GCA_043746425.1 Planctomycetia bacterium | reverse complement strand
GAGACTCGCCATGGCAGACTCGGCTGTCTGCCGAATCGCCGTGCGCGCGAACGCGACATCGAACAGTTTGCCTCCCAGTCCATAGGGAATCAGCAGCTCATCGGCTGAAAAATCCATGCCGGGGGCGTCGTGCTGATGCAGGCAATGCACTGCGACCCGTTCGCGCGTTGTTCCGGTGGCCTGGGCAAGTTCTTCTCGAAACGCGTCATATCCGGTATTGCCGATTCCCACCCAATCGAGGGCGCAGAGCACGATCGGCTTTTCAGCCGTCAGCAGCACGATTCCGCGGGCTGCAAGTCTATCGACTATCTCTTTGGCAGGCGGCACGAGCGCATCGCACAGCGGCGCACCGATGGGGGGCGTAATGTCGGCATGGAACACGGCGATTTTCAAAGGCGTCTCGGCACCCCTCAAGGACGCCGCTAGAAGTACTAAAGCCAGCACACTGCCTGCATAAAATCGCTTTTGCATCGTGAAGAGCCCCGTTTCCGGTTGCGCGATATGAGTTGACGAACTGGTAACAGCTTAGCGGTCGCGGCCTTTCTGGCACAAGTCGCACTGGGCCGGCACTCCGGCCGAAATCCAGACTATGCTGGCAGCGCCCTGAAAAACTGCGTAAGCTTCTGGCGACCGCCCAGATAATTCCGCAGCACGTCCGTTGACCCTCAATAGGAAAAAGCATGACCACGACAGCCTTGCGCGACCGCCCGGCATGGAAGGCCCTGGAGTCCCATTTCAAAAAAATCGGTACTATCCATCTCCGCGACCTGTTTGCACAGGATTCCGAACGGGGGACACGCCTGACTGCTGAGGCGCTCGGTATCTATCTCGACTTTTCGAAAAACCGAATTACCGAAGAAACACTGAAATTGCTCGGGCAACTCGCCGAGGAGTGCGGCTTGCGGGCGGCCATCGAGGCAATGTTCCGGGGCGATAAGATCAACATTACTGAAGGCCGGTCGGTTTTGCACGTGGCCCTGCGCGCCCCGCGCGGGGCCTCAGTTGTCGTCGACGGCGAGAATGTCGTTCCTGCCGTTCACGCGGTGCTCGACCGGATGGCCGGTTTTTCTGATCGGGTTCGCAGCGGCGCCTGGCAGGGGCACACCGGCCGACGAATTCGGAATGTGATCAACATCGGCATAGGTGGTTCCGACCTTGGGCCGGTCATGGCCTACGAGGCCCTGCGGCATTACAACGATCGCGCGATGACGTTTCGCTTCGTCTCGAACGTCGACGGCACCGATTTCGCCGAGGCGACGAACGACCTCGACCCTGCCGAGACGCTTTTCATCGTCGCTTCAAAGACGTTCACCACGCTCGAAACCATGACGAACGCGCGTACGGCTCGAGACTGGAGCCTGAGCGCCCTGAAAGACGAAAAGGCCGTCGCTAAGCATTTCGTGGCCGTCTCAACGAATGCTGTGGAGGTTTCAAAGTTCGGCATCGACACGGCCAATATGTTCGAGTTCTGGGATTGGGTGGGGGGCCGCTACTCCATGGATTCAGCGATTGGCCTGTCGACGATGCTCGCCATTGGCCCCGAACAATTTCGCGAACTGCTCGATGGCTTCCATCAGATGGACGAGCACTTCCGTACCACTCCGTTCGATAAAAACCTACCGGTACTCCTGGGACTTCTGGGGATCTGGTACACCGATTTTTTTGGGGCGCAGACAGTCGCTGTCCTTCCTTACGAGCAGTATTTGAAGCGTTTTCCGGCCTACTTGCAGCAGTTGACGATGGAGAGCAACGGTAAGCACGTGACGCTCGACGGAATAACCGTCGACTATCAGACGGGACCCATTTACTGGGGCGAACCCGGCACGAACGGGCAGCACTCGTTTTACCAGCTGATCCACCAGGGAACGAAACTCATCCCGTGCGACTTTATTGCGTTCGCGAAACCGCTAAACCCGCTTGGTCGCCATCACGATCTGCTTCTCGCGAATGTCTTCGCCCAGGCCGAAGCTCTCGCCTTCGGCAAGACCGCCCAGGAGGCTGCCGCTGAAGGAATGCCCGACTGGCTCGTGCCGCATCGCACCTTTGAAGGCAACCGCCCGTCGAATACCATGCTTCTCGAGCGGTTGACTCCGATGGCTCTCGGCAAGCTAGTCGCAATGTACGAGCACAGCGTCTTCACTCAAGGAGTGGTATGGAAAATCGATTCGTTTGACCAGTGGGGAGTCGAGCTGGGAAAGGTGCTGGCGCAACGCATCATCCCCGAACTCGAAAGTCACGAGGAGTTGCCCTTGAAACATGATAGCTCGACCAACGCCCTCATCGGGCGCTATCGGCGCACAAAATAGGCCCGTCTTGTCAGCGTGCCTTGCCTTTTGTCAGTAACGCGATCTACCGCATCCGGTCGACCATTTTTACGAATCTTTCACGACCGGCCTGAATCATCTGAGGCGGCATTTAGCGGCGGCGCGATCGTCTTGACCCGACTGAAGGCGGCCTCATCCGCCCAGCACTCGCTCTGAGTGAGACGAGGAATGTTTGGGGGCCAACTGCGCGAATAATCCTTGATGAATCGGATCGACGAACTCGCCACTCATTCGGGCCTCGTGGTCGAGCAGCCAGCGCTTACGATCGATCCCTCCACCGTAACCGGTCAACGTTCCCGTCGCGCCAATGACACGATGGCACGGTATGAGGATTGATATTGGATTCTGGCCATTGGCATGACCAACCGCGCGCGATGCCGTCGGTCGCCCGATTCGCCGAGCCAGCGCGCCATACGAGATCGTTTCTCCGAACGGAATTCGCGTCAGCTCCTGCCACACCTTTTTCTGAAAGTCCGTCCCCTGCGGATCAAGTGGAACGTCAAACGCCTGCCGTTCTCCGGCAAAATACGTTTTCAATTGCTCGCAGATAATATTGAACATGGCTTCTGACCGCTGCCAACCCGATTCTGGCATCGGCCCGTTCTTGTGGTCTGTCATATAGAGTCCGGTCAGCGCGTCACCGTCTGAGACGAGCAGCAGATTGCCGAGGGGGCTGGGCAACAAGTGATAAAAGACGACTTTCAT
>JAYTRB010000302.1:0-11176 GCA_043746425.1 Planctomycetia bacterium | reverse complement strand
GTCAAACAGGGGCAGTTCAGAGCGAAGTTTGGGCTCAGCATTTTTTTGCCTCGCCAATTGACGGCGGTCGTGCCAGGGATGTGACCATACCTCATTTCATGGGGCTGGTCGTAAGCACATCGACTTCCATGTGAAGTCGTCGAAACCAGAAGGACGCTTTATGAGCAATCAAAAGACGGTCTATACCACGGGTGAAGCGGCTCGGATTTGCAAAGTCAGCCAGCAAACGATCATTCGTTGCTTTGACTCGGGTCAACTCAAAGGCTTTCGAGTTCCGGGATCAAAATTTCGACGCATTCCCCGAGAAATCCTGTTCAAGTTCATGAAGGAAAATGGCATTCCGACAGACGCACTTGAAAGCGGCAAGCGGAAGGCACTCGTCGTCGACGATGACGAAGAACTCGTCGAATTGATCCGCGACCATCTGCTCTCAGACGGTCGCTTTGAAGTGCGGATTGCCAGTAACGGGTTCGACGCCGGGATGATGGTCAAGGAATACCACCCCGACGTGGTCGTGCTGGACGTAATGCTTCCGGACATCAATGGCAAAGAAGTTTGTCAACGGATTCGGAGCGATCCGAACTTGAGCGATGTGCGAATCGTGTGCATCAGCGGCATGGTCGAAGAAGACAAGATTGCCGAACTCCTGGCTTTCGGAGCCAACGAATTCCTCCAGAAGCCCTTCGATGTCGAACAACTTGTCGATTTGATGTGCAAGCAGCTCGACGTCGAGCCCATTGCAGCCCGATAGACCTGTGTGCGGTCCATCGGGCGGTCCAGCCCAACTCTGGCACACCCTCGATCACCTGTCGAATTCCTGGAACAGTGCCCCGGTGGTGTGAATATCGCCGGGGTGCTGCAGTACGCCGGCCATTCAATCGAAATGACCGATACCGACCTGCCTGCCCCCGAGTGTGGCCCGTCTGAGAAAGACCGGCAACTTGTCGATCTCAAATTACGGGCGCTGGCTGAGTTCGCGGCCGGAGCCGGGCATGAAATCAACAACCCCGTCGCCACGATTGTGGGTTATGTCCAGCAACTGCTGGCGGGCGAGAGCGACCCCGATCGTCGGCAAGCGTTGCTTACCATCGGCGCGCAGGCGTATCGCATTCGCGACATGATCGGCGATTGCATGCTGTTCGCGCGGCCCCCTGAGCCGCGCCCCCAGCAACTCGAGCTGTCGGGCGTCATACGGGAAATGGCCGATAAATTTAAGGAAGAAGCCGGTACCGCCGGCATTCGTCTGCAGGTTACCAGCGAAGCAGAAGTTCCCATCATGGCTGATCCTGTGCAACTGAAGATCGTGGTGACCAGCCTGCTCCGGAACAGTTTTGAAGCTGTCGTTCGCGAGGGAAAGATTGCGATCGATGCCCGGGTCATTGATGAACATGGCCAGCAAGATGCGCTCTTCTCGATTTCTGACGATGGCCCGGCACTTTCGGAGAGCGACCGCGAGCACCTGTTCGACCCCTTCTATTCGGGCCGGCAAGCGGGCCGCGGTCTGGGATTCGGTCTCTCGAAAGCGTGGCGCATCGTGACGCTCCACGGTGGTCGGATGACTGTCGCGGCTCCTGCCGCCCGAGGGGTGACGTTTACCATTCGCTGGCCGGCATCGGCGCGATCGTTACCGTCGTCAATTTCGGCGCCGTCGGATCTGCGAAACGAGTGAACGACCGTCGGTCGGCGAGGGCGGCCCGCGTGACTGTTAAAACAGGCAGGCGAGGTTAGGTTTTCTGCTGGCTAAGACTGCCCAGAAGCGCTGTTTCGGGTTATGCTTGACTGCCCCGAACTGCCCCGCCTTCAAAATCTCACCATTTTGCCGACAGGATGCCTGCCATGGCTGCATCGAGCCGTCTCACTGGAATTTTCACGCCCAACCTCGTTCCCCTGGATGCGCATGGGGAGATTCATGAATCGGAATTGCGGCGGTACGTCGACTGGTTGATCGAGCGGGGCGTGCATGGACTGTACCCCAACGGTTCGACGGGCGAATTCACGCGGTTTACCGTCGAAGAACGGCGGCGAATCATTGAGATCGTGGCAGATCAGACGCGGGGTCGCGTGCCCATACTGGCAGGCGCCGCCGAGGCCAATGTTCGCGAGACGATTCGCGCTTGCGAGTATTATCACAGTCTGGGCGTGCGGGCCGTGGCGATCGTGGCGCCGTTTTATTTCAAACTCAGCCCGGCATCGGTGTATGCCTATTTTGCCGAGATCGGCAAGAACACCCCCATCGATGTCACCCTCTACAATATTCCCCTGTTTGCCAGTCCGATTGACGTTCCGACGGTACAGAAACTCGCGGAGAAGTTCGAGAAAATCGTGGCCATCAAGGATTCGTCAGGCGACATTCCGCACATGATTCGAATGATCAAATCGGTTCGCCCCAATCGGCCTGATTTCAGTTTTTTAACCGGCTGGGACGCGGCCCTGATGCCGCTGCTTCTCATTGGCTGCGACGGGGGAACGAATGCCACGTCGGGGGTGGTACCCGAAATCACCCGCAAACTTTTCGATTTAACGATGGCCGGCCGGCTCGAAGAAGCTCGCAAAGTGCAATACGACCTTGTGACACTGTTCGATACGATGATCTACTCGGCGGAATTCCCCGAAGGATTTCGGGCGGCGGTCAACCTGCGGGGGTTCAATATGGGAATCGGTCGACAGCCCCTTTCGGTCGACCAGAAGACCGATCTGGTCGCATTAAGCAAGACGTTGCAATGCCTGCTCGGGGAACAGGGCTTTACCGACCAGCCTGTCGGGGGCTGCCCGGTTTCTAAAATCCCCCTGGTCGACCGCGATGAAATTAACACGATCGTGCAGAACGTTCTGGCAGAGCTGAAGCGCCGGGGATTGGCGTGACCGCGCAAGAGGCATCCGAACTGTATTTCATATTCGCGCGGAAGTACTTGTGATCTGAAGCGGTGCGTCTTGCTCTTCCGATCGCCATGTCGCGCAGACCAGCGCCTATAAGATATCCGCAGACTGAAGGTGTGGCCTGGCAGCGAGATGTGTGGTGGCAGTGAATCTACTGGCTACCTTTCCTGCGACCGGCCCGCTTGCGAAGCACAGACCACGTAGACATGCTCTCTCTCTGAACAGGACGCGGGTTGAACGTAATTCGGCTGCGATTCTTAAACTGCGTTCATGCGCAAGGCGAAGCCGCTGTCTCCAGCGGGCACTGAAACGGGATTCGAGCCATTTCACACCGGGATCAAACTCCCCGGACGACCTCCCCGCGGGTCAGAAACAAGCTCAATCTGGCGGCGGCCGATGATATTCATTGAGACTCCGCCGCGCCGCGCATGCAGGCATGTATGCTACGACAGCTTCCCGCGCAGGTACTCGATCGCATCAGTCATCGCCTGGGGCAGCTTTTCTGGGTGTTTGCCGCCGGCTTGCGCCAAATCGGGACGGCCGCCGCCGCCGCCGCCGACCACTTTCGCGACCACCTTCAACCACTCACCCGCGCTTATGCCCCGTTCGATCAGCTCTTTGCTGACGCCGGCCACCAGAAGCACTTTGCCTTCGGCGGCCGAAGCGAAGAGCACGGCCAGTGACGAAGCCTTGCGGCGAAGCTGATCGATGTGCGAGCGCATCGTGTCGGCGTCCCAGTCATTCTCTTGATGAACGATGACTTTGACTTCGGCCACATCGACAGCCTTGGCAAGCAACTCATCGACGAGCCCGATGGCGGCCTGCTGTGTGAGTTTGTGCAGGTTCTGTCGCAACGTACGCACTTCTTCGGCAAGTGCTGAAACCCTTTGCGGGAGGTCTTCAACCCGCGGTGCTTTGACCAGCTGCGCGAGCTCGAGCAGCAACTGCTCGTCGTGCCGGACTTTACCGAGGGCTCTGGCTCCCGTCAGTGCGGTGATGCGGCGCGTGCCGGCCGCCACCGACTCTTCGCCGATGATCTTACACAGCCCGACCTGCCCCGTGTTATTCAAATGCGTGCCGCCGCACAACTCACGGCTGAAATCGCCCATGCTGACGACACGGACGCGATCGGGGTATTTTTCGCCGAACAGGGCCGTTGCTCCAGATTTTCGGGCGTCGGCCAGATCCATGATTTCGGCCGAAACGGCGGCTCCTTCGGCAATCCTGGCGTTGACTTCATTTTCAATCGCGACGAGCTGCTCGTGGGGAATGGCCCGCGGCTGGGTGAAATCGAAACGCAGCCAGTCTTCGTCGACTTTCGATCCGCGCTGCGTGGCGTGGTTCCCCAGGGCTTTCTGAAGTGCGTGGTGCAGCAAGTGCGTGGCCGAATGCGCGCGGCGAATACCGGCGCGGCGCTGGATGTCAACTTTCGCATCGACAGCCATGCCGACTTTCAAGCTTCCGCGGCGAAGATGTCCGCGATGCAGCATGAAACCGCCTTGCCTTTGCGTATCTTGGACTTTGAACTGACATGCCGCGTTTTCGAGTGTGCCCGTGTCGCCGACCTGCCCCCCCGCTTCGCCGTAGAATGGAGTGCGGTTCAATACCACAACCACCGGCGACTCATGTCCGACTTCGATGAGAGAGTCTACGAGCCGGTTCTCGGCGACGATGCCGACGACTTCGCCCTCGGCTTGAGTCGTTTCGTACCCCAGAAAGTCGGTTCCCGGACACGTCGCGCGGAGTGCATCGATCGGGCCAGCCTGCATGACCGAATCGGCAAAAGCTTCTTTGCCGCTGACCCGTCGCAGCTCATCCATCAACTCACGAAAACGGACACGGTCGACCGACAGATTATTGCGGGCCGCGATTGCTTCGGTCAATTCGATCAGGAACCCGTCGGTCTGATGCAGTTCGAAGGCGTCATCGCCAGAGATGACGCCGCGGCCATCTTTGCGGAGCGTTTCGATTGTTCGTTCGAGCTTCTTCAGCCCCTTCTCGACGGTCCTCAAGAAGTGCTCTTCTTCAGCTTTGATGACGACGCCCACACGCTCGACGGTTTCGGCAAGCTCAGGATACGCATGGCGCATGACCTGCGCTACGGTCGGTATGAGCCGGTGCAGAAAGGGTTCCTGCTTGCCGAGCAAATAGCCTTCGAGAACGGCCCGCCGCAAGAGCTGCCGCACAATGTATCCCTGCATTTCGCTGCTGGGTACGACGTTCTCGTGCACGCAAAAGGCAACGGCGCGGGCATGGTCGGCAATACGCCGCACGGCACGCCCCTGGCCGGCGCCGAAATCATACGCGATTCCCACAGCCTCGGCCGCGGCCACGCACAAGGGCCTTAAGACATCGTTTTCAAAATTGCTGTCGACGCCTTGCAGAACAGCGGCGGTACGTTCGAGCCCCATGCCGGTGTCGATATTTTTCTTCGGCAGAGGCCGCAGGTTGTCGGGCGGGGAACCGACCCGGTTGAACTGGGTGAAGACGAGGTTCCAGATTTCGACATTGCTCTTTGCGCCGGGAGCCTGATAGTAAATTTCACTGCAAGGGCCGCATACCCCGTCAGGGCCTTTGGAAGGCGCAGCCGCCGGCCAGAAATTCTCGTCTTCTCCTTCGCGGCGGATCTGGCTGGCAGAAACTTTGACTTCATTGTGCCAGATGTCGTAAGCCTCGTCGTCGTCGAGATAGACGGTAATGCTCAGTCGTGACGGGTCGAGCCCCAGCCATTTCTTGGTCGTCAGGAACTCCCACGCCCAGTGAATGGCTTCTTTTTTGAAGTAGTCTCCGAATGAGAAATTCCCGAGCATCTCGAAAAACGTGTGGTGGTACGCGGTGTTCCCGACGTTGTCGATATCGCCGGTTCGCAGACACTTCTGACAGGTTGTGGCCCGAGTGAATTCCAGCTTTCCGATGCCGAGAAACTGATTCTTGAACTGATTCATTCCTGCCGGTGTAAACAGAACGCTGTTATCGCCGCGCGGAACAAGCACATCGCTGGGGCGGCGGATGCACCCCTTGCTTTCAAAAAAGGCCAGGTAACATTCACGCAGTTCGTCGGTTTTCATCGGCTTGCAAGATCCTTAATGCGGCATTGCGGTCGTCTGGGGATTCTAATGCCCGCCCGCCGAGAAATGAAGGAACCCATCGCCAGCGGTGGGCTGACGGCCATTTTTCGAGGGCCTCTGGCGGTGAAGGGTATGTTCTGACCGCAGTTCGGAAGGCCGCGTTTCCTCACCGGCAATCGATGGCGAACCAGCCGTCCGCTGTCGACAAGTATGGCTGTCGACAAGTGTGGCTGGTGAAGCGCTCTTCTCTGCGGCAAGCACTGAAAAAGTCGATCGAGGTTGGTCTACGAGGGGGGCTTGAGCCGCTACGGCGCGATCGTCAGCGAGGTTTGATTTCGGGCCTGATTTCGACCTGGCGATCGAGTGCGTTCCGGTCGGATGGCGTCTTGACTTTGAGGACGACCGCTCCGCTCTCTTTTTGCACTGCATCAGCAAACTCGCGAGGCGTCCGAACGAGCACGCTTTTGACGTGCGTGATCAGATCGCCCGGAAAAACTCCCGTCAACGCGGCGGGCGAGCCGGGGCGTACCTCCATGACGCGGACACCCGTGGGCGGTTCGAGCGTGGGCAGCGCAATCAATCGCTTACGGGATGTTGAATAATCATAAACAATTCCACGCCAAGGATCGCGCGTCGGATGGCTGGCAATGATTCCTTCTTCGTCGACGACGGGCCATTTTCCCACTTCGACGGCTCGCTCCAACTCTTCGCCCTGCTGGTTCAGCGACTGCGACGGCCGAAAAACCCTGACCCGCGCCACCGTACCGGGTGCCATGAGCCCGATTTCACGCATCAGATCGGTGCGATTGTAAATTGGTTTGTTGCCGACCCGAAAGACCAGATCTCCGTTCTTGAGCCCGCCAATCTCGGCCGGCATATCTTTCAGGACGCGGTCGATACGTGCTGCGCCGAATTGGTTCATCCGTTTGAAAATGGGAGCGAATTCCGGACTGTTGTATTGCGCCGGATGCATTTCGCCGGGGGGCAGAGAGATTCCCAGAAACCCGTATTCGACCTCCTTTCCTTGGCGCAATGACTCGATGACGCGTTTCATGGCGTCATCGAAAGGAACAGCAAATCCGGCGGATTTTTCATAACCCAATATGGCCGCCAGCGATGTCGTCATGCCAATCAGCTCTCCCCGCAGATTGAGCAGCGCGCCACCACTGGTTCCCAGATCGAGCCGGGTGTCGATTTGCAGCAAAGTTCCCAGATGGTGGACCGTCTCTTTGCGTTGTCGCTCGGAATCGCCCGGCTTTCCATCCTGCATTGCAGGACGCGAAATGTTGCCGATAATTCCCCAGGTGGCCGAGGCCGATCCGTCGCGGGCGATGGCGTAAGGATTTCCCAGAGCGACCACCAGTTGACCCTTGCGAAGCGGGGTTGTTGATCCCAGTTTGAGCGGGGTAAGGTCGCTGACGGGAATCTTCAATACAGCCAGGTCGCTCCGCGGGTCGGCGGCGAAAATGCGGGCCTCGAACCCACGTTTGTCGGGCAGTCGCACGTAGATCATCTGCTCGGACTTGGGGTCGGGCTTGCCTTCTATCGACCCGCCGCGAACCAGATGATAGTTCGTCAGAATCAGTCCGTCGCGGTCAATGATGATTCCGGCGCCGAACTCATTCGGAATCCAGTCGGGGTCGGCGGGATTGGGTTCGATCTGGCCGTCATGGGCGAGGAACGGGTGTGGCGCGCGCGCGATGTCCTGATGAATTCCGGCCTGGCGTTTATCGCGGGAAATGCTGACGACCGATTTCTCGGCTGATTCAATGACCTTGACGAACGATTCCTGCAGGGCCATTGCGGCACCCAGGCCGTTTGGTTCTTCCGCATGGCTGGCGGAAGCCGCCACGCACGCCGCAATTGCAGAAAGTGTGGGCAGGACCCGATGCCAACCGAGCCTCAATAAAGATTCAAAGAGGTTGCGGGTCATGAATGCCGTTTCGAAAATGCAGGCCGAACAGATCGAAGAGTGGCAGGGGTAAAGGCGTGCAAGGTAAAACGCCAAAGTTAGTCTGATTCTACGTATCAGACTAACGTGTCGCAGCCCTGCGCAACAGGTCAAATGCAACCGCAACCGGGCGGCGGCTTCTATCCTCATGGCAGCCAGCAGTGGGGCGCAACGCCTGGCCACTGGCCGAATTCCCACGAAATTCAGCGATGGCGATGCAAGTTACCCGGGCTAAGCCGTTTCATCCTCCTCTGTGGCCGGGGCGGCATGCCCATTCGATGCAGGATTCGCGGCCGCGCCCAGGCCATGGAGCGCCCGAATTTTTTCAATCAATTCGGCAAGCAGCTTGGGATTTTCTTTCAGGAAGATACGTGCCTTGTCGCGCCCCTGGCCGAGTTTCACATCGCCATACGAGAGCCAGGTTCCCGTTCGGTCGAGTACGCGGTGCTCGATTGCCAGGTCGATGACGTCGCCTTCGAGGCTGATCCCCTCTTCGCCGAGCATGTCGAACTCGGCCTGCCGGAAGGGCGGTGCAATTTTGTTCTTGACGATCTTGACCTTCATGCGGATGCCGATGGCTGTTTCACCATCCTTAAGCGTACTGAGCCGGCGGACATCGACCCGGCAGGAACTGTAGAACTTGAGGGCGCGGCCGCCGGGCGTCGTTTCGGGACTGCCGAACATCACCCCGATCTTCTCGCGGATCTGGTTAATGAAAATCACACAGGTCTTTGACTTCGCAATGGCGCCAGTCAGTTTTCGCATGGCCTGGCTCATCATGCGGGCCTGCAGGCCGACGTGCGTATCGCCGATTTCGCCGTCGAGCTCGGCCTTGGGCACCAAGGCGGCGACTGAGTCGATCACAATACAATCGACGGCATTCGATTTAATGAGCATTTCGGCGATTTGCAGCCCCTCTTCGCCGTACGACGGCTGGCTGACAAGCAAATCTTCGAGATCGACCCCTAGCCGCTTGGCCCAGGCCGGGTCGAGCGCGTGTTCGGCATCGATAAAGGCGGCGATTCCGCCAGCCTTCTGAGCACTGGCGATGATGTGCAGGGCCAGCGTCGTCTTACCGCTCGATTCGGGACCGAACAGTTCGATGATTCGTCCGCGGGGAAACCCCATGCCCCCCATGGCCAGGTCGAGCGACAGAGCCCCGGTGGGAATGCCGTCAATCGGCACACCCAGCGGATCGGAAAGCTTCATGATCGAGCCGCGCCCGAATGCTTTTTCGATTTGACCAAGGGCGTTTTCGAGCATTTTTCGGTCGGGGCTGTCGGTTGCCGGTTTGACAGGGCGGGGTGGCTTGGCTTTGAGTGTCATCGCAATCTCCTCGATAGGTCAGAGTACTGTACGTATATATACTACAAAAGTTTCGGCAAACTGCAAGGGAAAATTCAAGGATTCCGGGGGTCGCGTTCGAGTAACAGGGACAGATAGGATTTCCGCTCGGGAGCCGGGAGCTGGAGTTCTGCCACCAGCGAGAGAATTGCAGACAAGGCAGCCGGGCGATCGGCCTCGTCGGCAAGTGTCTCGATTTCGACGAATTCTCCCAGGCCTTCGACATTGTCGAGGGCGATTTCAAAGGGCCGATTCTGCCAGGCGAGGGAGTAGGTGCGGCGGTGCTTGCGGACCTGGCGAACCGGCCGAAACCCAAGAAATTGCAGAAGTTCAGAGAGTTTATCCCCCGCGCCATCGCCAGCCAGCGGCACTTCAATCTCGCGTCGGGTCTTGGTCTGTGAATCGACGACCGGCCCCTTGTAGGTCACGACATGCTGCTGGTCAATTCTACGGATCCGAAATGCCTCGTCGCTCGCTGCAAAATCACGTGCCGGGTGATTGAAATACAAGTCGCACTGGTCGACCGAGGTACTCGCGGTGGCCCCGCAAGCCGTCGCCCGGCTGAGAAAGGAATCTGCATCGTGCAGGCGAAATTTTAATTCGACTTCATACATCGCGCTATCTCCGCAAGCAAATCCCACGTATACAAGCCAGTGGAGTGGCCATCGGACCAGCTGATTTTAAGTGCGTAATTACCGCTGAACCCCAACTTCGTCGGAGCAATTGTCTCAGGAATCGTGGAAAGGTCGAGAATTCGTTCGCCAGTGATCTCATTGACGCACGACGCACACGGACACCGGCCACGCAACAATGCGAAGGGAACATTTGCAGATGTGCCGTCTCGCCATTCCAATTCAAAGAGGCCCGTCTCTTTGTGGGCCCGCAGATGGGTGGGTGGTGATGCAGACATGGGGTCGCTCGAATAGGATTCATGGAAGCATTCGCGTAACATACCGGTTTCTCGCGGCGTCGTCACGCCGTCCCCTGGCGAAAGTTGGTTCCTGATGCTTGTGCTGATTGCGGCTTGCACCGTTTCGGGGCTCGTGGTTTCTGCGGTGGTGACTGCCCTGATGCGGCGTTTTGCACCCCGCTGGGGCCTCGTCGATCATCCTCAGGCTCGTAAATTACACGTCGTCGCCATGCCC
Organism: Planctomycetia bacterium; assembly: GCA_043746425.1. Lineage (GTDB taxonomy): Bacteria > Planctomycetota > Planctomycetia > Planctomycetales > Planctomycetaceae > JACQFH01. The sequence goes on along the minus strand of JAYTRB010000302.1, from coordinate 791 downwards.
CTGGGTGGCGGCCTGGGAATCGCCTGCGGCGTGCTGGTGCCGCTGGCGGTTGGGCAGGCCGTCGTGTGGCTGTTGTCGCATGGCCTGATTCCCAGTGACTGGCTGCCACCGGAACTGGCCAGACATCTCGCGGGGTTTGCCTTTCGATCGGGTCAAATGTGGTCCATTGCGGCGGCCGGGCTCGTCATCTCGGCTTTGGGCCTGATCGATGACATCAGCGCCCTGCGCTGGCAACCAAAACTGGCTGTGCAATTCGCGGTTGCTGGTGGGCTGGTCGCTGGCGGAGTGCAGGCCACGTTGCTGGTCGATGTTCCGTGGATCGGTTGGGGGGTGACGGTGGTATGGATAGTGGTTCTTACGAACGCCTTCAATTTTTTGGATAACATGGACGGCCTGTCGGGGGGCATTGGGTTGATCGCCTCGGTCATATTTGCGGTCATGATGCTGACGGGCACGGGCCAGCCACATCTGTTCGTTGCCGGATTTTTGCTGTTGCTCGCCGGGGCGCTGGCGGGGTTTCTGTTCCATAACTGGCCGCCGGCAAAGATCTTCATGGGCGACACGGGAAGCTGCCTCATCGGGCTCTGGCTGGGGTGCATGACGGTGGTCGGCACGTTTTACGATTACGGAAGAACGGGCACGCACGTCATTCTCGCCCCTTTGTGCGTGCTGGCCGTGCCGCTCTACGACTTTTGTTCGGTCGTGCTCATTCGACTGTCGCAGGGGCGCAGCCCGTTTCATGCCGACAAATGCCATTTCTCGCACCGTCTTGTGGAACTGGGAATGAGCCG
>JAYTRB010000301.1:0-5051 GCA_043746425.1 Planctomycetia bacterium | reverse complement strand
GACGGCATGGAAGGGGTCAACGAATTCACCGTTTCGATCGTCCCCGAAGTACGCGTCAAAGACGTTGTCTCGACGAGCGACCCAGCGGCTTATCGGGCTCTGGCCGGGGGTGTGACGGCGGCGCGGCTTTTGCACGGCTCGGCCAATGTCATCGGTGGACAAGATGCCGTCGTGAAACTCAAATTCGGCCGTCGCGCCGCAGATCAGATTCTGCACGGGAACCCTCAAGGTGTGAAATTTGCATTGGGCGAGAACGTCAAGTTCCAGACGAACCGCTTCCCGAACACGCGGCTGGGAGTCGAAGCCACGCTCAACCGCGCGTTTCTTGAAGCGGTCGATTACCGCCGGACGTGGATGGAATACCGCAAGGCGACTCAAGCACAAGCCGGGGCAAACGCAGGGGGCGGCGCAGCGGGCGCGGCAAGTCCTGTGAGCGACATTGCACTTCTTCCGCCGCGCCGCGATCTGCGGCTAGAGGCCCTGGCCGACATTGTTGAACATCAGAAATTCATTCACTGCCACAGCTACCGCGCCGATGAAATTCTGATGCTGCTGCGCGTTGCGTCTGATCTGGGGATTCGAGTCTGGTCGCTGCAGCACGTGCTCGAAGGCTACAAAGTGGCCCCCGAGATCGCCGCCCACGGCGCCAGTTGCAGCACATTCGCCGACTGGTGGGCCTACAAAATCGAGGCCTTCGACGCGACCCCCTACAACGCCGCCCTTTTGACTGAGGCCGGCGTCAACGCCGTACTGAAGAGCGACGACGCCGAACTGATTCGCCACTTGTATCTTGAAGCGGCTAAAATCGTGCGCTATGGCGGGGTGGCGCCCGACGCGGCGCTGCGGATGATTACCCTCAACTCGGCCCGTGAACTGGGGCTTGAGGCCCGAATGGGCTCGATCGAGGCCGGCAAGGACGCCGACCTGGCCATTTTTTCGGGACATCCCCTGAATGCCTTCTCACGTTGTGAAATGACGATCATCGATGGCGAAGTGTTCTTTGTCCGTGACAAACAGCCCACGGTCATGTCGCCCTCTCGGTCGGCAGCGACAGCCCACCCCCAGCCCCTGGTTTTCGCCACTCCTGAAACGCGTGCCAAACAACTCGATCTGACGCTTGCCGCCGACCGGCGCTATGCCATTGCCGGCGCCACTGTGCATCCGGTCGACGGCCCCGATGTCGAGCGCGGGACCGTGCTCATTCAGGATGACAAGATCGTCGGCGTAGGAGCCAATGTCGAAGTCGCGGCGGGTACGAAAACCATCGACGCTGCCGGTTTGCATGTCTACCCGGGTCTCATCGACGCCGGAACGGTGCTGGGGCTCATCGAGATCGGCAAGGCTCGTGAGACCCACGATTATCAGGAAGCGGGACAGTTTCAGCCCGATCTCCGCGCCGGCGTGGCGATTAACCCTGACTCCGAACTGATTCCTGTCACACGCGCCGGCGGAATCACCGCTGCTCTCATACGGCCCGTGGGCGGCATTATCTGCGGGCAGGCCTCGCTGATTAAGCTCGACGGGTGGACCGTTCCCGATATGGTGCTGGCGTATGAAGCCGGTCTGCAGATCAATTGGCCCGGCGGTAACGATAACCAGCCGCGGATCGACCAATTGCGAGATTTTCTGAATGAAGGCCGCACATACGCGAACCTGAAGAAGGCCGCCGAAGAGAGCAAGTCGCTTCTGCCGATTCGTGATCCGCGTTACGAAGCCCTCGGCCCTTACCTGCGCGCCGAGAAACGCATATTTGTAGAGGCTGATTCTCGCAAAAGCATTGCCGAGGCGCTGTTGTTTGCCGAGAAGGAAGGACTGAAGATCGTAATCACCGGTGGGGCCGACGCGTGGAAACTGGCCGGCGAGCTCAAGAAACGCGAGATTCCCGTGATTATTGGGGCGGTGATGTCGCGACCGCACGAAGCGTACGATCCGTTCGACGCGGCGTATGCCAATCCGGGACGATTGCACGAAGCGGGGGTGCTGTTCTGCATCCGTTCAAACGCGGCGTCGACGGCCGGCTTCAGTGCTTCCAACAGCCGCAACGCACCCTTCGAAGCCGCACAGAGCGTGGCTTACGGCCTTCCTGAAGACGAAGGTCTTAAGTCTGTCACATTGAATGCCGCGAAGATTCTGCAGGTCGACGACAAAATGGGATCTCTCACCGTTGGCAAGCTGGCCAATCTCGTCATTACCGACGGCTCACCGTTGCAGGAGACGACGCAGTACAAGGCGATTTTCGTCGCCGGAAAGCCCTATGCCCCCGAAAGCCGCCAGACACGGCTCTACGAAAAGTATCGGGCGCGCTTGCATGAGGTACGGGCCAGGAAGTGATCGTGACGAAATTTGCGAGTTGCCGGCGGCCATTCGAGTGAAGCGGGTTGGTGGCCAGTCACCGGCGCGGCCGCTGGCGATTCGATCGGGGGCGCACGAAGGCGACCACGATGCCTACCACAAGCGCAATGGGAATCGCGTACAGCAGATACCGTCCTCCTCGCACACAGACCACTGCAATCACAACGCCAATGGGAATTGCCCTTTGCCAGGCAATGCTTTCGCCCTTTGCTGGCAATGCCAGCCAGATTGCCCCCAGCATTAGTCCCAGGCGCATCGTCAGCGCTGTTACCGGGCTCTTTTCCGGATCTTCGGCGAAGAACCACATGCCTGCCGCGATTCCCACACAGCTCAGTGCGATGAGCCCCACAATCAGTCTTTTGACAGCCAGCGGCGAACCGTTCATTATGGAAGTATAGGAACAAGCGTGGTTGAGAGGCGAGCCAGCAGCGCCCGCGGTTCGAGTTCATTTCCAAAATGCTGATTGTATTCATCAAATACCCCGAACCGGGAAAGACGAAAACGAGGCTCATTCCCGCCCTGGGTTCGATCGCGGCTGCCGATCTTCAACATACGATGAGTCAGCATGTCCTCAAAGTCGTCAAGGAATTCTGCCAGGCCGCGCGTCGAGAGAGCGATATTCGATTCACCGGCGCGACAGACGACCAAATGGCAGACCTGTATGGAACGGAATGGCGCTATCGTGAACAGGGGGACGGCGATCTTGGCGAGCGACTGACGCGGTCAGTGACAGATGGCTTTTTGTCTGGCGCGAAAGCAGTGGTTGTCATCGGAACAGATTGCCCCACACTGACGGCCGACCACTTGCAGATCGCCTTTGACTGGCTTCTCGAAACCGACGTGGTTTTAGGCCCCGCGCTTGATGGTGGCTATTATCTCATCGGCCTCCGACAACCGCATGCGGAATTGTTCAAGGGAATCTCGTGGAGTACAGAATGCGTCCTGCAGCAGACTGTGCAAGCCGCCAGCCATATGGGGCTTTCCGTCCGCCTCCTCGAGTACCTCGCCGATATCGACAAGCCCGAGGATTTGCCAGGTTTCATCGCACTCGGGTAGCAGGATTCGACCAAGTCCCAGCCCCGGCGTGCCGGCCCTCGATGGCAAGCCGCCTGTCACGAGATTGCGCCCTTACAGCTTGAGCCGGCCCCTGCCGTACAGCCATAACAGTGCTGCCCCGTAACAATCGCCCGATTTGCGAGCAAGTCTTCGCGAAATTCGCTGATGTGCTGCGGAACATCGGCGGCAGTCGGCAGCTCGAGCATCTGATTGAAATCGCAATCGTATAAGTAGCCGCGCCAATCGACCGACAGCATGGTTCGGCACATCAGCCCATCGCATGTTGCTGGGTTAAAGGCGGCGGCCAGCTTTTCCATATACTCTTCAAATCGTCCGGCTGTCAGCAAATCGTCTAGAAAGCGGCTGATGGGCATGTTCGTAATTGTGTAGAGTCGGTTGAAGACGATTCCAAACCGCGATTGCAATTCTCGGCGGTAATCTTCCTCGAGAGCGGCTTGCGGAGGCGGCAAGCTCGGTCCGCGTGGGTTGAAGACAAGATCGAGGACAAGTCCGCTTTCAGGATGTCCAAATCCAGCAAAGTTCAATCGTCGCAGGGCCTCAATGGAACGGACGAACACGCCCGTGCCGCGTTGGGCATCGGTGTTTTCTTCCAGGTAGCAGGGCAGCGACGCAACCACCTGCACGCTGTTCTCTGATAGGAACGCGGGTAGATGTTCGTATCCGGGAGCCAGCAGAATCGTGAGATTGCAACGGACCATGATCTTCCGTCTGAGCCGGCGTGCTTCTATAACGAGGTGCTTAAAATGCGGATTCATTTCAGGTGCGCCGCCGGTAATATCCAAAGTGTCGATTTGCGTCCGTGCCAGCACGTCGAGGCACATCTGCACAGTCTCATAAGTCATCACCTCACGACGGTCGGGCCCGGCGTCGACGTGACAATGCCGGCACGTCTGATTGCAGAGTCGCCCCACGTTGACTTGCAGCACCTCAATTGCGCGGGCCCGCAAGCGATTAATTCCGTGCGCGACAAGAGTCTGTGCGAAAGGGGGGCGACAGCCATCGCCTTCGAGAATGGCAATCTGCCGTCGCGCATCTGCAAGCGGGCTGAATTGTCGCAACAAAGTAAGGGGGGCCATTTCGAGGATTCTCCATCGAAAAAAAAGCGGGATGGGTTCGCACGCAGACAAGGTTGCAGAGGGTGGGAATCATCGTCGACCAGTTAGCACTCGCACGCGGCCCGAATTCAGTTCGTAAACACCGCCCCCGATCTGCACTTGCGCCGCGGCAACGGCGGGAGCCACGATTTCTGTGGAGCTCAAGAGATTGGCAACTTGCTGTTGAACATTGGCGCTGACGGCGTTTTGCAAAAGGTCGCCGGCGTGGCCGACGACACTTTCGACAATCGGACGAAGGGCATCGGTCAATATCCTGATCGCGCCCGGTGGGTCGGTTTTCTTCTCGACGGCATGAATCGCTGCTTTGACAGCTCCACAACCTTCATGACCCAGTATGAAGATCAGGGGAATCTTCAGCTCTGTGATGGCATATTCGATGCTGGCCAGTACACCCAGACATTTAGGATCGACGATGTTTCCCGCCACGCGGACCACAAACATGTCTCCTAAACCCGCGCTAAAAACGACTTCAGGAGAAACGCGTGAATCTGAGCAGGCGAGAACAAT
>JAYTRB010000300.1:0-2330 GCA_043746425.1 Planctomycetia bacterium | reverse complement strand
CCGATGCTGGCTTCGAGCGACTCGCGACTGTCTGAGGCAGGGAAAGCCGAAACGGCGCACTTGCCGCACCACACTGCAATCTCGAGACAGCGGACGCTGTTAATGTCTACCGCTGGCCTCTCTCCCGGGTCGCCCCCGTCGAACCAGCCGTAGCGTGGCGCCGAGCCGCGAAGAAAGTCGCAGGCAACGGCAAGGTCGTAATCGACGCAACGATCCTGGTCGGTGATGGTCACGGTGACGTTCATGTGAGGCTGTTCCGGTTTCGGCCCTGGAGGGGGATGTCTGCTCGTCGTCGGGAAGATAATATATTATCTAAGTTATTATTTAATTATCAATAGATAACTTACTGGAATTTTAATAAATACGGAATGTACCAGGAATTGACTTATTTGCAGAAATATCTCAAAATTCAATAATAATTTATTGGAAAGCGCCGAACGGATGTCACGGGCACCCGTTCGGGTTTCTGCTCCTCCTGACGATTCATGGAGACCAGTGTGGCTAAATCTTCCTCGAGCCGGATGCCTCGGGTGCGGCCTGTCACGGCAGACGATGTGCAATCGGCGATTTCCCGTCTGCAGGATGTTGAAGGAGAACTGGGGGCAGTCGCCGAGCGCATGCGGTACCTGAAGCTGAAACAGTTGTCGGTGACGGGCTGGGGAAAATTCGACCGGGCGATGGAGCTTCTCAAGCAGTTCACCGCCCACGCCGAATTCGCGCTGAAGACCGCCCCCTCGCGCGACTGACGTCAGGCACTTCCATACTCGAGGGTCAGACTGGCATCGTCCCGCGCCGGGTTCGCAATGATCCGCAGCGTGCGAATCGCCAGCTCCAGCGCATCGGGGCCATCGTCGTGGTCCGAAAGCGGAAAGTTGCGAAGCTGTTGCACCAGCAGACGGCAGCCGGGTGTGTCGAGCAGCCGCAGTTCCTGGCGCATCAGATACGGGCCAAGTTGAGAGATTCGCGCCTCTTTCGATGTCCGCTGGTCGACGAGGTGCAGCGGCAAAGGGGGAATGCGCCGCTCGCGGCATTGCCGGTCGAACTCGGGCGCCAGCAGGTATTGAAAAGCATTGGCCTCGATGACCACTGCGTGGGGAACATAACGGGCCGCCATATCGATGGCGTCGCTGACGGTTTTTTCGGGCGGCCGGCGATCGATCGAGGCGTCGATCCAGAACCGCCCCCCCGACAAGCCGACAAATACGACTGCCGAATAGTCGCCTGTACGGCGACCCTTCGACGGGTCGACCGCCAGAACCGAGAGATCAACGGCTCCTGGAAACCTTTCGGTCCATATGTGCCGTTCGAAATATTCGTTGGGCCAGGTCGTGCGCGACGCGCTGCCGGGACGCTGCTGATACATCGCCTGCCACCATTCCGGATCCTTCTGTTGCCGGGTTCTTTCCAGGCGTTCGATGGGCCAGCGCGCCGGCCACAGGGCTTCTCCCGGATTTCGGCCGAGGGCGTCGTCTTCTTCGGCGATGGCCGGCAGTCGCAGACGGCGGACAGGCGCCCCGTCGCCCCTCTCTGCGGCCTGAATCAACCGCCCCGACAGGTCGTCATGATGCCAGCGCGTCGCGATAATGATCGCACAGCCGCCCGGTTCGATTCGTGTGCTGGCTGTCGATTGCCACCAGTCCCAGTGATTGTCGCGAATCGTCTGGCTGTCGGCTTGCTCGGCGTTCTTGATGGGATCGTCAACGATCAGCAGATTGGCGCCGCGGCCCGTCATGGGGCCGCCAATGCCGGCCGTGACCATGCCTCCTCCCGCTCCACACACGCCCCATTCTGACGCCGCCCGCTCGGCTCGATTCACCGTGACACCAAAATACTCGGGGCCGAATTCGGTCAGCAAGGCGCGCGCCTTGCGGCCCCAGGCGCGGGCGAAGATCGACCCGTAACCGGCCAGCATCACCCGTCGCGCGGGAAACAGTCCCAGATACCACGCCGGCAGATAGCGGCTCACGAGTTCTGATTTGCCGTGACGCGGCGGCGCTTCAACGACCAGAATCGGCGCCGTTTTTCCCAGAATCGTCTCCATGATCGCGCGGTCGATCGCTGCCAGGTGCCGCGCCAGTTTCCACTCCCCTCGGCTGACTCGCGCCGCAAACAGGGCGGGACTCAGAATCGAGTTCACGCGCGCGACAGTATGCGACGTAATCATTGTTGTTCACAAGCTCCAGAGCGATGTTTCGGTAATATCCTGCCGGCAGCTCTTCGTCGGCAGACTGCGGAGAATGCCACATCTCGGCGCCGTCGCTGAAGTCGCGTGAGCGGCCCCACAGGGTCAAGGCCAGCCGCACGGCCCATGATTCGTTATCGAGAATTCC
>JAYTRB010000299.1:0-8619 GCA_043746425.1 Planctomycetia bacterium | reverse complement strand
CTGTTTTCGTACGTCGCATTGTTCTTGCCGTTGGCCGGGGCCGTAGGCACGCTCGGTTTGTTGCTCCGTGCAGATCGTCGTAATGATTCGCATTTTCTGTTCGCGTTTATTGCAATCTGGGTGGTCTCTCCCTTCGTGGCCCTCGCATTGGCACACTTGATTTCAAAGCGTTGGTCAGTCCTTACTCGGGCGACGCTTCTTGGCGTGATGCTGATTTCTACTGTGGGCTCTCTGGCAATTTACGGGAATGTGGTTTCGACACCACCGGGTTCGAAGGTCGCTGTCCCATTTCTCGTTGTTCCCTTTGGGTCATGGTTACTGATCACCATCGTTACCCCGATGGCCGCGCTCTTGTCGCGCAGGCTGTCCCGTTTCAGGCCAATCAGGTGGCTGATCAAGGCTGTTGCTGCAGGCGTCATGTTTTGCGTCCTTGGAATCACCTCCTTGCTGGGGTTGCTGTTGCTGGACCACAACCGGGACACGACTCTACCGACGCCGACGGGGCCGTTCGCGGTCGGCCGCGCGGCGTACACGTGGCGCGACGCCGCGCAGGTGGACCCATTGGCGCCGCAGCCGGGTTTAAAGCGGGAGCTTTTTGCCTGGATTTGGTATCCCGCAGCGCCTCCACAACCCTCACAGACCGTCGATGATTATTTGCCCGCTCCCTGGCGGACAGCAATTGAGCGGCAGGGTGGCGTACTGCTCGCGCTCGTTAGCCGGGATTTGTCGCGGGTCCATGCACATAGTATTCGCGACGCTGAGGTGTCGCCTCAGCAGCATTCCTATCCCGTGGTGCTCATGAGAACAGGAGGTTCGACCCCGACCACGGATTATACGAGCCTTGCCGAAGACCTGGCGAGTCACGGTTATGTGGTCGCCGGTTTCGATGCACCCTATCGAAGTTGGGTCGTCGTTTTTCCGGACGGACGGGTAATCGCCAGGGCGCCGCAGAATAACCTGGATCTCGTCAGTGGGCCACAGGCCGATCAACTCGCCAACAAGCTGGTTGAGGTATGGACCGCTGATACCAGCTTTGCACTCGACGAGCTCGAACGACTAAACACATCGGACCCCTCGGGAAGGTTCCTGAAACGGCTCGATATGCAGCGCGTCGGTGTGTTCGGCCACTCGCTCGGCGGCGCCACAGCTCTGCTGTTCTGCCATGACGATTCTCGGTGCAAGGCGGGCATCGATGTAGACGGGGCTCCCCTCGGTAGTGTCATCGCCGAAGGCGTTACTCAGCCGTTCATGTTTCTTCTGAGCGACCACAAAGGGGAAACTTCTGACGCGGGGACCCCCGAGGCGATCCGCCACGCCGAATCGAACATCCGCTCTATTTACGATCGATTGCCCGGTGAACGCAGGCTGGAAATCGTGATCCAAGGCGCGAATCATTACATGTTCAGTGACGGAGCGATGCTGAAGAGTCCGCTTGTGATGCGCGCCATGCGCACGCTTGGCATTGTGCGCCTCGATGGCCGCCGCCAGGTCGTTGTGGCGGCACACTGCATCAGCACTTTCTTCGACGTCTATCTAAAAGGAGCACCGGCTTCAAAACTCAAGAGCCTTTCTGAGTATCCTGAGATCGACGTTGTCCCATAATGACGTTGCCTGAAGGCTCTTCGGTTGGTTGGTAGCGGCTTCGGCCAATCACCTGGCGCACGTCGGTCTGACATATCGATGCACTTTCGAGGGGCCGCTCGAACCATAAAACGCGTCATTCACAATGAGGTGACAAGGGGGCTGCCATTGTGTGAGAGTGCGGCACGGGAAGTCCGCACAGAGCTGCTTCCGGCGGCCGACAGACGGCCCAGTCGGGCTCAAAGCGAAAGGGTGCTTCCGGGCGGTCGCTCTGACCCCGCTACCCACCGAGATGGGCAGCCTGCGATAGAGCCATCCTCCAACATGGGGTGGCGGAGTCAATGCGGCGCGGGCCAGAGTGCAGGTGCCCGTCGGCTTGACGCACCGAATGGGCGGGGGTGGTGAATGTCGCGACCGTCAAGCGCATGGCCCAGAAAGTTCGACGTCGCGCGGTAATGGGGCGCACGCAGCGTCGCCACCGGGGCCATCACTCGACGTCTGGCGGGGCGCGCCAAGAACGGGCCACTCGCGGTGCATCGAAAACTGGCCATTCTGAGAGAAGAAGAATCCGTTGCAGCAATTCGTCAATAGGGTACCTGTTGACGGAGACCCCCATGGCGAATCGACTCGAAATGGCGATCGCTTCAGACCTGGCTTGACGCCCGGCCACCAGTCGAGGCCTCGACCGTGTTTGTTGGCGAACGGGGGCGGTTCACAACGGGAGGCGTCAGAAACGTCGGCGAGAAGCCTTCGGCAATCACTGGAATCAAACAGCATCCCCACTTACTGCGGCACTCTTTGGCGCATCAGTTCCTCGCCAACACAGGCACCGCGACCTGAAACATTACGGCTGATCACCAGGCAGCTTGTCCATGCGTTTGACGGCCTGATACAAGCCCCGGCCCAGCGCGAGCACCAATAACAAAATCACGCCGCCGAGAATCAGCGGATTATTGAGAATTCTGGACCACCGAAATGCATTCGCCTGGCCCGCCTGCAGACCGGGGAGTTGCGGCCCCAGCTCGGCCTGTGATGGCTGAAACCCGTTGCGGAGCAGCTCCTGGATGGCCGCCGTGTCATGGTTCGAACGTTCGGCATCGGCAGATCCATAGAGCAGTCGATCATGCCGGCCGGGTCCCGCCAGGTAGACCAGCTCGTAAATATTTCCCTCGGCGTTGATTCCCGAAAGTTCCAAGGGCGGGCTGTCGCGGTTGTCAATGACGATGCGGTACTTTACCTGCCGTGTTTCCGGAATCGTGATCGACAGCTGATCCCGTTTCAAGTTCTTAAAATCGATGCGCGACAGGATTCCGTCACCAATCTGGCGCCAGGTTTTCTTGATGCCTTGTTCGTGTTCGATCTCGACGACCGCATGCCGGCTGAAGTTTCGGTCAGCAGATTCGAGGGCGAGTGACGTCAAGGGCTGACGCTGCGTGTCGAGGCTGACAATCGTTTGGCGTTTCTCGGTATTCTGCGCAACCGAATGGCGGGTTATAGAATAAACTGCTTTCTCGTCACCCGTCGACTGTTCCTCGTGGACTTCGCGCCAGAAGTCGATTCGTTCAATGCGAAACGGACGGCGATCGACCACGACCTGTTCGGTACGGTCCGATTCCTCAGGGCCCTGCAGTCGACGCGTGAGGGCCAGCAGTTCGGACTCCTGCTCGAGTGTCACATCGTCAATGACGATCCGAAAATGCCGCTTTTCTGTGACCGGAAACGAAACACTGACGCTGCGGACGTCCATATAACGGGAATAGTCGAAAATGACGGTTTCTTCACCCGCGGAATCCCATTCCTTCCCGTCCGCCGAAACATAGACCTGCACCCGCTGCTTGAAATCGCGCAGCGGTGTGATGAAGCTCAGGCCGTTGGGGTGCGGATCTTTATCACCCAGTTGCAGCGTGATTTCGAGCCCGCCATCGTCGAGTGGCTGGGCTGTCGGTTGGCGGGCCGACCATGTGCTGCGCACGGCCCTGGCTTTTGTTGTCTGTACTTTCCGCAAGAAAAAAGGGATTAAGGTACCAGCGGCGTCCACCAGGCGGACTTCTGTGAGGCCTTCCTGCGTGGCTGCAAATACTTCGGAATCGAGCGTGATGGCCAGTAGTTCTTCCTGCTTGAGCGGCGGCGTCTTGACGTCTCGGTAAAACCTGAATGCAGGTAATTCGGCGGATGGATTTTCGGCCCGAGCGGTCGCCGTCTGGGCACACGCCAGAACAGCCACGCAGAGCACAGTCATACGGCTTCGGTGGTTCTTATCTGCGCGTTGAGGCGTCATCTGCGAATCTCCTGAGGCTGTTAAGCGACGCGGTCCTTCTCTGCCTGGGGTTTCACAGCGAACGTCTCCCGATACTTCAGGTACATGAATGATCCGCTCAATACCAGGATTCCGAGCACGATGAAGGCGATGATCCGATAAAACTGGTCGCGACTCGACAGGTCGACGAAAAACACTTTGCCGGTGACGACGGCAAACAGGGTGAGTCCCAGATAGCGCAGTGAGCGGATGTCATTGCGAATTCCCCGCAGAATCATTCCCAGCGCGAACAGCGACCATACGATTGATACGCCGCCGGGCCGGAGGCCATCGACGTACGTGTGCAGGAACGAATTGACTTCCAGGGTCAGATACACGAACAACACGCCCAGGCTGCCAAAGCCAAGTGCCACACCGGCACTCTTTGTATGCGCGCGTCCAGCCAGCAGGGAATAGGCCCCGGCGAAGAACCCGATCACGGCGCCGAAATCAATGAGCCGCAGCGCGGCATCTCGGAAGGAGTACTCGCCGGCGTACAGAAGCGCATCGCTCAGCCCCCATACCGCCAGGTCGAACATATACAACTTGACCAGCAAGCCTCCCAAAAAACCGAGCAATAGCGCCACCGGCACCCGGCTGTCGCGATTCAGCACTTCGAAGAGCAGCAGGCCGCACAGCGCCAGCCACAACAGCGTCAGCAGCGGAAGTTTGATCGGCAGATACAGGTAGCCGAACGTGCGATTGAACTCCAGATGCAGGTACACGAACAACAGTCCCACGGCGATGACGACAGCCAGACGTATCGCCCAGACGCCTCGCAGCCAGCCTGCAATATCGTTGTCGCGCCCGACGACCCCACCCGCTTCGAAGGCTTGCCGTTGCAGAAGGCGATGCGCACCGCCGATCGAAGCAATCGGCACGCCGAACATCACGAGACGCTCGGCCAACTGAAGCAAATAGTCGACCAGCGGCAAGTCGTCAGAAGTGTGGGAATTCAAGAACTGCCGCGGCAGATCGATTGCACCAAATCGGAAGAGAACGATGGCGTACAGCAGATAACAGACGTGCCGCAGGAATTCGCTCCCCAATTTGCCGGCAACCCACAGCAGGACGATCGCCTGAATGGCCCAACTGGCGGTGATCCATTCGCGTGAGAGAAGCAGCGGCATCGTGACGGCCAGGAAAAACGCCGCCAGTCCGGTGAAGCTGACCAGCAGATCACGGTCAACCTGTTTGCGCCGCAAGAAGTAGAAAATATGGGCCATGTAAAAGGCGGCCAACGAAATCGTCACTGCCGCCACCCATTTCTGGCCATAAATCTGGCTGATCAGACGATATGAAACGGCATAGACGACTCCGGCGTTCACGACCAGGGCAATCAGGTCGAGCAGATTCGATTTCGCGTGATTGACGATCTTGAACAGAAAGGTCATTGTCGAGAACAATACGAAAAACGCCGCCACAAACGGCATGACCTCCCAGAAATGGCTGGGGTCATACGACTGCATCGACGCGAAAAACAGAGCACAGTTCGCGGCAAAACTCAAATAGTTAACGAGAGGCCAGTTCTTCCAGTAACACAGTCCCAGCACGCCGATTCCCAGCACGAGCATGTAGCCGTACAACCCCGGAAAATTCACGGCGCCCGTAGACAGCATGATCGGCGTCCCATAACCGCCAATGATTCCCAGCACGGCCACAAGCATCGAATTAAAGCGCACCGCGATCGCCCCGGCCAGCGCCGTGACAAGGCTCATCAGCGTGAAGGCCACGCTCATTTCGACAAGTTGATAGAGGTTGGCGGCGGCAAACACAGCGAAATACAGTGTCGCCAGGCCGCCTCCCATCAGCCCCTGACCCAGCACGTGATATCGGCGTCCCAGCAACTGCGTCCCGCCAAACAACATGCCCAAACCGGCAATGGTCGATAAGGCGACGCGGGCCGTTTCATTGAGCAGGCCATGCTCAACAGAGTACTTGAGGAAGAACCCCACGCCGACGACGAGAATCACAATGCCAATGCGCAGCAACCACTGGCTGGCGACGGCATATTCCATCGAGACGTCGGCAGGGACGTGTTCTTCGCCGACGATGATCCACGTCCAGATTCGATGCAACGTCTCGCGCGCGGCCGTTTCAAACCGGTTGGGGACACGGGGCGGCCGGGGGGTCGCGCGCGGTGCGGAAGGTGATTGAAGTGGCGCCGACTGCCTCTCAGCTCCGACAGAGGGCAGTTTCAATTCGGCCGGCGGAGTCGTCTCGAGGAAGATTGACTCGGTTACGGATTCCGCGGGCACTGTCGGGGCGGAGGGGCGCAAGATGCTCGGCACGACGTCTTCAGGCTCGATGATCGTCTCCGCGACCGATGGGGCCGGTGCGGATGTGCGGCGCTCGGCACCGCTTTGCAAGCTTTTCATGTCGAGCCGCAGCCCGCGCAGCTCTCCCTGCAATTCATTGAGGGCAGATTTCTGCTCGCTCCGAATTTTCAACAGCAAGATCATCGCCGCGATCGGGAGAATCAGGAATGTTCCGAACCCGCAAACGACGAGAACCGCGTATTCATCATAACCCATAAAATACCTGATTTTGAAGGACTGCCCCTGATCGTACCCATTTCAGGCGTGGGATTTCAGAAAATATCACGAAAAATTGGGCGAATGTTTCAAACCGGCTCGAATTTCGGGCAGGACGGTTCGCCGGCAATGTTCTCGGTTTTTCGATCCTGAGCGATCACATACACGTCGTGGTCTGCAATCGACCCGACCGCTGGCGCTCAGTTGCAGACCGCCGATTTTTGTGGAGGACGAGCCGCCGATCTGGGTCTATGTCGAACCCCGCGATCACGAGCGCTATTTGACTGTCGCGCGGCGGTTCACTGATGCGGAGGGACCAGGGAAAGATCATTGCCCATTTCGACGGCGTGCGGGGCGTCCGCGGGATCTGAAAAGAAAGCAAAGGGGTGCACCGCCTCGTCCCCTGCCTGAGGCTTGCCGTTATAGGACCGCCATTGTCCATTTTACCGGCCGTTTGCTAAACTCCGCTCGTAAAATGGAACTGAAGTTGTTACGCGGAGAATTCAGGAATGGCGTCGTTGTCTCAGGCCGATCTGGCAGATTTGAATGCCAGCATGGAAAGCCGCACTCCCGAAGAAATGCTGGCATGGGCCCAGTCAACCTTTGGCAAACGGGCCGCGATACTGTCGGCCTTGCAGCGCGCCGGGTGCGTCGTGTGCCACATGGCCTCTGCCGCCAGAATCAACATCGACGTTTTGTTTGTCGACACGGGCGTACTGTTTCCTGAGACCTTGGCGACCCGCGACAGGCTGATGCAGCAATACGGCGTCAATATTATCACGCTCTCGCCCGAACTATCGATGGAAGTCCAGACCGAGAAATTCGGCGTCCTGTACCTGACCCCCGATGGGCAGACCAAATGCTGCGAGATGCGCAAAACCGATCCGCTTCTGAAAATGAAAGGCCGATACGACGCACTTGTCGCCAGTCTGCGACGCGGCGATGGCGAAAAACGCTCGAAGGTTCCGATTCTCGCCGTCGACCCGCGGATGAATTGCCTGCGAGTCAATGTTCTGGCCAATTTCACCGACCAGCAGTTGGCCGACTACATCACTGAGAATTCGGTCATTACGAATCCCCTGCATCAGCAGGGATATGCGACGATCGGCTGCAACCGCTGCACGACACCGGTGCTGCCCGATGAACCGAAGCGCGCCGGCCGCTGGCGCCATCTGGGCCCCTGGGCCATGTATTGCGGCATCAACCCGACCGACCTCGACCGCGGGACCGACCAGTTGATCGATCTTCCGCAGGAGTTGATCGACCGCATTTTGGGCCGCAAAGTCGATTTTGCCATTTGAAAGTTGGAATCCAAATGCTGGAACAAGAATTGGCGTTCGCCGTCGAGACCGTTCGCTCGGCGGTACGCATCTGTCGTCAGGTGCAGGCCGAAATCACTCCCGGTCGCTGGGACAAGGGAGACCGCACGCCCGTAACCGTTGCCGACCTGGCCGTGCAGGCGGTTGTGAGCGGGGCGCTTGCAGAGCGGTTTCCGAAAGACCCATTAATGGCCGAGGAGGAAAGCAGCGAACTTCGCGAACCGGCCTGGGCCGACCTGCTTGCCCAGGTCACCGAGCATGTGCATCTGGTTCGGCCCGAGAAGGCACAGCCCTCAGCCATTCTCGACTTGATCGAGCGGGGCCAGCAAACGCCAGACCCGCACCAGCGGTATTGGGTGCTTGATCCGGTCGATGGCACCAAGGGCTTTCTGCGGAAAGAACAATACGCCATCGCGCTGGCTCTCGTCGAACGGGGAAAAATTCTGCTGGGAGTGCTCGCGTGTCCGAATCTACCCGGCGCGCTCGATCAGTCGGCTGGCCAGCAAGCTTCGGCTCTCGGTCAGCTCTATGCCGCTGTCAAAGGCAGTGGCGCCGAACGAATCGATCTGGGCCCGGGCGACGCGATCGTTTCGCGCTCGGCCATTCGCGTTTCGACGAATGCAGACCCGGCTCTGGCCCGCTGGTGTGAACGGGTCGAATCGAGTGACAAGAACCACGACCTGACGGCACAGGTTGTCGAGCGGGTGGGAATTCGGGCGGTTCCAGACCGGCTCGACAGCCAGGCGAAATATGCGGTTGTGGCGCGGGGCGAGTCGGCGCTCTATCTGCGGCACAGTCTGAACCGCGAATACCGCGAAAAGGTGTGGGATCATGCCGCGGGGGTACTGGTCACTGAAGAAGCCGGCGGCAAAGTGACTGACGTATTCGG
>JAYTRB010000298.1:0-3837 GCA_043746425.1 Planctomycetia bacterium | reverse complement strand
GGTCATCGGTATGACGGCGAGTAGGGCACCTATTTCGCGTCCACCATAATCGGCGCAAGAGCTTGATCAGAAATGTCTTGTGACTCTCTAGGTAATCTGGCACAGGTTGTGCGTGAGAATAAAGTAGGTATCTGGATTGGCACGCTTTGGGCTTGGCGCAAAAAGCGGTTTGGAACAGAATGCCGCCGTCGTCGGCCCCCGATGGAATGGCTCCGTAGACCTCTCAACAGCCGAATTGATACCGTGGAGGAACTTTAAAATGACCATCAGGAATGAGTCCTGTTGTCCGAAACGCTTCATCGCTGGAGGCTTGATTCTGGCCGTTTCCGGGATTTTCGCGGCCGTCGGGCTGCATGAGGCCCCGTCGCTCGCAGTCGATCGGGAGCATCCGCAGCCATTAGATGGCCGCGTCGCAGGTGGTTCGCTTATGATCGTCGGTGGTGGCGCCGTGACCCCCGATATTCGCCGGCAATTCGTCGAGCTCGCTGGCGGCTCACAGGCACACATCGTTCTAATTCCAGGGTTTGATCCACCACCGGGCGGCGAGCAACGCTTGCTTTCGCCGTGGCGGTCGAGCGGCGCATCATCAATCGTCGTGCTGAATGCCCAGAATCGAGCGATGGCAAACAATCTCGCATTCTGTGCGACACTGAAGCTGGCGACCGGAGTCTGGTTTGGCGGGGGAGACCAGGCACTTCTGGCAGAACGTTACGTCGATACAGCGGTGCAGGATTGTCTTCACGAGATTCTACAGCGCAATGGGGTAGTCGGCGGATGCTCTGCGGGAGCCGCTCTTTTATCAAGAGTGATGATTCGAGAGGGGGACACCACCCCGATCGAGGCTCGCGGTCTGGATTTGATCTCTGACGCAGTCGTTGATCAGCATTTCCTGGCAAGGAACCGTCTCTGGCGGCTGGAACAAATGCTCGAAGCGCATCCCAGCCTGGTGGGCTTGGGGGTCGATGAAGCAACCGCACTTGTCATCCACCTGCGCAATTGGGAATTGAGAGTGGTCGGCGAGTCATACGTAGTCGCTTGTCTGCCTGCGTCAGGGACGCATCCCTCGCGAATCGAGATTCTGAAGCAAGGGGATGACGTGATGCTCTCTCAACTGCGTCGCGACCATGTGGCCTACCACCCGAAGTTCGATTGAGAAGGTGCGTTCAAGAACAAGAGACCGATCAAGAAAATGAGCCCGCCGAACCTTGTGGTTCGGCGGGCTCATCAGCATCCGGGTAGTCGACGCGAAATAAAAACCTTAGGCGTCGTAATCGACGGTAACGCAACCTTTCTTCGACCGGATTTCAACCCGGTACTTGCCGAAATCGTACTTCACATATTCGCCCCCCCGACGGCAGGTGATTTTCGGGGGACAGGCGCTGCACGGAGGGACGCAGATTTGCACCGCGACGCAACGGGTTTCGGGAATCGCACACGGATTGCACGGATCACACTGCGGAGGGCAAGGATCCTTGACCATGACAATCTGCGGAACTGCACATGGGGCGATGTTCTTCGCGTCTTTGTATCGCACTTTCGGATACAACGTGACTGCCGCACCCTGAACAGGAATGGGCTGGTCCCCCACGACGGGCGCCGCACCGGCCAGAGTGGCTTCGGGAATCGGCTGCAGGACATTTTCCTGTACGACCAGTACCGGCCCATCGATCGCGAATGCGCCCGACGCAGTCACCATGGCCGCCGCCGCCAACATCAAACTTGCAAACTTCTTCATTGTTGCTCCTTCCGGGCTGCCGTCAGAACAGAATCGAGGGTTCTGACTCGGACAGCTCCATACATCTGTTGCTAAAAACCAACGCAAGGCGAACCGACTCTGTCGGCCCTGCGAAACAAGTATACCTCATCGCGTGTCTCGGCCCGTCGGTCGCCGGAATTGTACCGCTCAGGTTCAAAAAAAGTACAGCGACCTTGCCGGTTAGGAATAATAGGAAAGCTTTGATTCCGCAAGTGAACGCACGGCTATTGCAACGCCGGCTCTTACGTCCCATAATGCAGTTGAAGCGGATCGCGAGCGAAACTGCAGGGACTTGCCGTATGCTTGGTCGAAGGAATTGGTTAAATCGCTCGGGCATTGCGCCCCTGATAATGGTGGCGCTTTTGGCAATACCGGGGCTGGGTTGCGGCAATAACGGCGACAAGGGCACCACGGCTGTCGACGATGAAGTTGATAATGCAGCCGCGGGATCTGAGCCCTCCGACCAGGCATCCGCAAAAGAGCGCAAGGCTTCCGGACGTAAGAAGAAAGGGCCTAGGCGGCAAGAGGCGCATATCGGCGAAATTCCGAAGGATGCATGGCCTGAAGTGTGGCTGAAGGATCCGCTGGCGGTCGCTGCCGAAAAAGGGCAATCTGGCGGAACGGTGATTCCCTCGGCGGGCGCAGCCGATGCTTCTGCGGCTCAAGCGATTCCGAGCGAATCAGCGGGACAATCTGCCCAGCCGGCCGTCACCGGGGGATCCGGCACGAAGCCGGGCGTAGCGGAATGGACGGCGATCATCAGCGGTGACGTCTTGGCCGACGAATCGAAGTCCATCAAGAAGACTCTGAATGAAGGGCTGGCGAATAAAGGGCGGTATGATAGTACATATAAGGAATTGCGCGTCAACGCCGCAGTGCTGAGTGCTCTGGCGCGAGTCGCCAGCGAGCATCCCGATGCGCCAAGCTGGAAAACAAATGCCAAATACATCCGCGATGCGGCATCGCAGGTGGCCAGCGAGAGTCAGGCCAATGGCGAAAAGTTCTACAAGCCGGCCCGTGCAGCCTATGACAAACTTGATGCCCTGCTCTCGGGGAGCAAGCCTCCGGATGTCGCGGAATCGGCCGACATGGTTCCGTTCAGCGAGGTGGCCAAACGCAACTATCTAATGCTGCGCATGCAACGGGCCTACGACTGGATGAAGGCCAATGTCAACACTGAAGCGATCTTCAAGAAAGAGACAGCGAAAGTTGGGCATGAGTCGGCCATCATAGCGCTGCTGTCCAAAATCATTTCGAGCCCCGGATATGACTCGGCCGATGACCCCGACTATTTGAAATTAGCCGATGTGGTCACGAATGCCAGTCTTGACGTTGAGACAGCGGTCAGAGATCAGGACTTTAAGGCGTTCACCACAGCCTTGGACAAATGCTACAAGGGCTGCACCGAGTGTCACTCCAACTTCAAGAACAACTGAACAAGGACGGTCGTCCATGATTGAATTCAAAGCGTCGGTGCCGCGGCTGGTTGTGGTTGCGACGGTCGCGGCCTGGTTGGCGTTGCCGGGGCGAGCCGACGTCATCGAGCTCAAGACCGGGCAGAAGATTGAGGGAGAGGTGCTTAAGGAGGCGGGGGGTGAATTAGTAATCGACTTGGGCGTTGCGCTGGTGCGGATTCCGGCTTCGCAAATCAAATCGCGGCAGGGCAAAGGCGAACCGGGTAACGACGAACCCCAAGTCAAAGTCGAGAAGCATGAGATCTACAGCACGTCAGACCTTCCCGTTCGGACGGTCAAAGAGCTTACCGAGAAGTTCGGCGAAGGGGTGGTTCTTGTTCAAACTCCCAGCGGACTCGGATCGGGATTCATTCTCGACGAACGGGGGCATTGCGTGACGAACTACCATGTCGTCGAGCAGGAAACGCGGATCGCGGTCACAATTTTTCACAAAAACGACGCAGGCGAGTTCGTCCGTCGGCGGATCGACGACGTGGTGATCGTGGCGCTTAATCCTTTTTTCGACCTGGCGCTGTTGCAGATTCCGGTGCAGAAGGACATCAAATTCCAGCACGTTTTCCTGGCTCGAAACAACGATCAGCGGGAAGGAGATGACGTGTTTGCGAT
>JAYTRB010000297.1:0-10654 GCA_043746425.1 Planctomycetia bacterium | reverse complement strand
TGCCCCAGACTTTTGAAGGGTCACTCGCCCAATTGCAACAGATTGTCCATGAACTCGAAGACGGGAATCTCGGACTGGAACCGTCGCTGTCGCGGTTCGATGAGGGAATTCGGCTGCTGCGTAACTGCTATCTGATTCTGGAAAAGGCAGAGCAAAAGATCGAGATTCTGATCGGAACAGACCCGGCCGGAAGTCCTGTCATGGAAGTGTTCGACGCTTCGGCAACATTTGAAGGCAGCGATAAGTCGGCGAAAAAACCAGGCCGCCGCCGGGGAGGGACAAAGGGCGGATCGGTGGCCGGAGAGGCATCCGCCCCGCCGGAATCGACCCTTCGTGACGAAGGCGGCCTGTTCTAACATCACAGAACTCGAAAGAATCATGAACGACGACCCACATTCTGAGTTTCCAGAGAATTCCCCGAAACCTCCAGACAATTCCTTTCAGCAGGAAGTGCAACATTCGCCGGCTACAGCCCGGGTGCCGGACGCCGTGGGCCGGGGCGTATTCAGCACCGGAGCCATAGTGATGCACGGTGCACACGACTTCCTGATCGATTTTATTCAGAGTCTGGCGGCGCCGAAACGGGTCGTGGCCCGAGTCGTGCTGCCCCCCACAGTCTTGCCGTTGCTGGTAGGCGCGCTCGAGGATAACCTTCGGAAATACTCACAGACGTTCGGCCCCCCTCCGCGAATGCCGGCGCCCCCCGGGCCCTTGGCCAGCGCTGGCGCCCAACCGCCCCCTGCCCCGCCGGCGCCCCTCCCAATCACCGAAGTCTATGAGCAGCTCAAGCTCCCCGATGAAATGCTCGCCGGGACTTACGCCAACACCGTGGTGATCTCCCACAGTCCGGCCGAGTTTTGCTTCGATTTCATCTGCAGCTTTTATCCGCGTTCGGTGGTCGCCAGCCGTGTCTATCTGGCGACCCCGCATGTCATTGAACTGTTTGATTCGTTAAAGCGGTCGCTCGAACAATACCGCCAGCGACAAAACCAGTCTCGCAATACGCCTCCATTTCCTCCTCCGGCATAGCGCCTGAAGAATCAAATTCTGCACCGGAAACGCACATGAATGACCGTTCGTTGTTTTTAAGGTGGTACGCGCCTGCTGCGGTGTGTGGCGCAATGGCCATTTTCAGTTTCCTTGTAACGGCTGCCGAACCGACAAAGATTCCCGCTCGCGACGGCGAGTCGCCGCCACAGGAATTGGTGGGGATGCCACTGGTATTCTTTGATAATTTCGAATCAGAAATGGCCGATCGCTGGGAACAATCTGCGCCCCAGGCCTGGAAAATCGCAGAACAGAATGGAAACCATATTTACAGTCAATTTCGGCATGTCGAAACACCAACGCCAGTTCGCTCTCCTTTCAATCGGGCCCTCGTAAAGAATCTGCTCGTCGGCGATTTCGTGCTCGATGTCAAGCTGCAATCGACAATCAAAGATTACGATCATCGCGACATGTGCCTGTTTTTCGGCTTTCAAGATCCGGCGCACCTGTATTACGTCCATCTGGGTAAAAAGGCCGATGATCACGCCAATCAGATCTTCATTGTCAATAACGCGCCGCGAAAGAAGATCTCGACGACTTCGTCTGCGGGAACTCCCTGGACCGATGGCTGGCACCATGCACGGATCGTGCGGAAAATTGAGCCAGGAACGATAGAAATTTTTTTCGACGACATGGAAAAGGCCGTCATGACAGCAACTGACAAGACATTCGTCTGGGGCCAGGTGGGAATCGGAACGTTCGACGACACGGGCAACTTCGATGACGTCGCCCTCTACGGGACGAAGACGGAACGCCCAGCAGACTCTAAATGACGGGGAGCGTTTGATGAATCAATCCATCCGCGGCGTCTTTTTGGCGATGCTGACGGCCGCAGAGGTACTCGGTTGTGGCAGCAATCAATCGTCATCCACCAACTCGGCGGCCCAACGCGACCAGTCGTCTCCCGAGACGCAAAGTCAAGTTCCAGCCGGCACGCAGAGCAAAAAGAAATTTCAGCCTTTGCAGTTGGCCGACAATGCCGAAGATTCCTTGAGTCAGCCGACCTCAAGACCAAAGATTTCCGATGAGAAGCGGGCCCAGGCAATCGTGGATGCCTTGCAGCCATTTCAGGTACTCCTCGGTCAATGGCACTGGGTTACGCGCAAGGCATTTGGCGATTTTTCGAAGACCGCCGACGATCTGCTATGGATCTGGGACTTTCAGACCGACGCCAGCCGGCCCGCAATCAAAGGAACCAGCGAATCCAATCCCTATTTTCAGAAGATCTGGCTTACCTGGCTCGCCGATGACGAAAAGTTTCAGGTGACGGGCAAAACACCCGAGGGAGGAACGCGAATCCTGCAAGGAACCTGGACGGCCAAAGGAGAACCCCGCGAAGAGAGTGATGGCAAGCGGTCGCAGCGATCGTATGAAATGCAATTGACTCAGGTCTCTCCCGACACGGGCGACCAGTGGCGAATGACACTCCGACAGGTTGACAACAATCAGTATCAAATGGATTTGATGAGGCGTCCCGCGTCAGGGAAGCAGTTCGGTCCGCTGGATTCCGTTCGTCAACAGCGCCTGGGAACTTCATTTGCCGTCGCAGACAGCGACAACCCTGGCCCCAAGTGTATTATTTCTGGAGGACTGGGAACGATGAGTGTGCAATATAAGGGTAAGTCCTACCCTGTCTGCTGCTCCGGCTGTGCCGCAGCATTTAATGACGACCCTGAACGCTGGCTGGCAAAGCTCGCCGAGAAAGAGAAGTCAAAAAAAGAAGATAAGTAACGGAAAAAATGGTCTCTTCGCGCAGCGCTTCGTTTCAAAATGAGGGGCTGCCGCGTTTCCCTTTACTGTTCGTCGCCCGGCGTCTCATATCCTGCCGGTTCGACCTCGCCGTCCGATTCAACATTGCCGTCCGGAGCTTTTGCGAGTCTCGTTAGCTCGACCAGAAGTTCATCTTTGATACTGCTTGGCAATAGCGGCTTAAGCTGCCGACTGTACTGGCGGATTACGGCGGCACTTTCCGGCGGTACCTGGCGAACAAGTTCAGCAAATTCCAGGAGTGCGACGGCGCGTCCCAGTCGAATCACACTGCGTGTGCGCTGCGCCGTGGCTTCGCGCGTGCGCTCGTCAGGGGCAACTTGGTCGATCTCATCCATGAGACGCACCGTCTGCTCAACCTGCTGACGTGCCCGTGTCACAAGCTGCGCAAGATCGAGACGGGCTTCGAGCCTGACCCGCATGATCGCCAGACTCACGTCGCGAACGAGCGCAGCGAACCTGAAGGGAGGCAATTCGTGCTCGGCCAAGGCACGCGACCAGAACGAATCACGTTGCCAGATTGCTCCCTGGCGTTCAACGTCGAACAACTTTTGACACTGCGCGTGGAACGAAGCGATCAGTTCGCTGGCCGAGGCATTAAAATCAAGCGCTTCCTCGTCGTCCGGCGGCGTGAACTCAGGGATCATCGCGTCATCTTGGCTCTTAACGACTGCCAGAAATCGCTCGATATCGGCGGGGCAGAGAGCCGTTGAGCCTGCCGGCGATGAATTGTCAGAGGCCGTCTCAGATTCGTCATTGGTTCCGGCGCATCCAGTGAGAACAACCAGCACAACAGCAATGCGAATCGATGGCAGCATGGCGCGATCCTTGATTTCGTGAGGCGAACAGGGCCGCCGAAGCTTCGCGCAATTGCGGGTTTTGGTCAAGTTCACTTGCGAGCCCAAATCGGTTAAGGAACTGCCCCATCTGTGGCGGTCTTGCACGAAATGCCAGCGTTTCCACTGGGGATGTCGGCGAAGCCCCGGCAACACCCCCTAAAGGCCGATCCACGAATGTTTTACGGCAAAAAGATCAATTCTCTTTCGGATTGACCCGCCGGGCGCTTCGAGGATATACTGCCGCCCGTTTACCGACCCGCCCGGGGGCTGGCTTCCGCGCGGGGAACGCATTTCTGGTGGTCAGGGACGACCCCGTATGAATACGCAACGGCACATCGACGTCATTCCATTGAACGAAGTCGAGCAATTGCGAGAAGCGCGCGATATCATTCGGCACGAAGCGCACACGCTTACGGAATTGTCGCGGCGGCTCGACGGTGCCTTCTGTGCGGCCATCAAGCTCTTCAACGAATGCCGGGGAACAGTCGTCGTCACCGGCATGGGAAAGGCCGGTCTGATTGGTCGCAAGATCGCAGCGACGTTGTCGTCGACAGGAACGCGATCTCAATTCCTACATCCGGCAGAAGCGGTTCACGGAGATCTCGGCGCGGTGCATTCCGACGATGTCGTGCTCGCCCTTTCCAACAGCGGAGAAACCGATGAGCTGTGCCGGTTGCTGCCAATGCTCCAAAAGATTGGCCCGCGCCTGATTGCCGTCACTTCCAAGGAATCCAGTACTCTGGCAAACGCTGCCGATGTGACGATCTTGATGGGACACGTACCAGAAGCCTGTCAGTTCGGTCTGGCTCCCACGGCGAGCACGACGGCAATGCTGGCGGTCGGGGATGCCCTGGCTCTCGTGGCCAGTCGCGCCAGGGGATTTACCCGCCAACAATTCGCGATGTACCACCCCGGAGGCAGTCTCGGGCGAACGCTGCAAAGCGTGCAAGATGTGATGCGCAGCGATGAGCAGCTTCGTATCGCTCTGGAAACGGCTACGATTCGCGACGTCTTCGTCGGCACGCACAAACCCGGTCGTCGGACAGGGGCCGTTATGCTGGTCGATGGCACTGGACGGCTGTCGGGCCTGGTCACTGACAGCGATCTGGTTCGGCTGCTCGAAAATCACCGCGAGAGCCAGCTCGACCGGCCGATTGGCGAGGTGATGACCCACGCTCCCAAGCGCATTTCTCCCCAATCGCCACTGGCCGACGCCGTCGGCATTTTGT
This sequence comes from Planctomycetia bacterium, assembly GCA_043746425.1. GTDB lineage: Bacteria > Planctomycetota > Planctomycetia > Planctomycetales > Planctomycetaceae > JACQFH01. The sequence goes on along the minus strand of JAYTRB010000297.1, from coordinate 5,772 downwards.
CGCAATACCGAATCAGTGAATTGCCGGTCGTCGATGACGAGGACCGCCCGGTAGGACTGGTTGACATTACCGACATTGTGGCGCTGATGCCCGCCGAACGGCTGGAGTAACCGTGGACCGCCGCACACTGCTGACCCTTTCAACTGCGGCCTGTCTCTGCGCCACCTACGAGGCGTACGCCCTGTTCATCAGCCCTTTGTTTTCGCCGGCGCCAGATTCCATGGGCGGGCGGATGAAACGCAGCGACGACCAGATTCCGTACAAACCCCCCGAGAATCGCCGACAGGCTGAAAGATTCCTCGCCGATCAGCCCTGGGCCAGCGAATCGCCCTATCAGTTTCGCAACTCGGGCGGCTTCTTCTATTTTCAGGAATGGGAAAACGTCGAGGACTCGGGCGAAGCGTCGGGAAAAGTTCGATTCCATCCGTTCGCCATGATTTGGCGTCCCAACGGGCACGATCCCAAGACTGATCCGTACACGATTTTCAGCGAATCGGCCATCGTGGAGTTTGCCGAAAAGTTCGATATCAAAAAGGTAAATGTCTTACGCGTGGTCGGCGGAGCTTTGGATGGAAAAGTGCGCATCCGCGGACCAAACGGCCTGTTGATCGACGGCAAGGATTTCATTTTCTCTGACATCGACAAAAAAGTCTGGAGCGACCATACCGTCTCATTCGCACAAGGACCGCACACCGGTCGTGGCAAAGGGCTGGAACTCGACTTGATCCGAGCTGAGGGCCGGCCGGGCGACGAAAAGGAAACCGTTACCGGTGTCCAAACCCTTCGGCTCCGAAAAGAAGTGAAGATGGAACTCGTATCGGAGTCGAAGTCGAAAGCCAAGCCCGACGAAACCGTGTTCGTCAACTGTCAGGGAAGTTTCAAATACGACGTCGAGATTAACGTCGCGACGTTTGAAAACGCCGTCGTTGTAAATCGGCCCACCGGCAATGCCCAATCGGATCTTCTGAAGTGTGAATTGCTCACCTTGTATTTCGAGCCAGACGAGACGCCAAAGGCAGAAGATATCGAGGCGAAGCCCGACGCCAGCCAACCGCCCCCCAGCGAACCCCCGGGAACATTTGGCGGCAAGCTGACATTCCGTCGGTTGCGGGCTGAAGGGCCTGTCGTCTCAGTCGTCTCGCAGCGCAGCGATATGGATGCCCGGATGAACGAGTTGACGTACGACGCGCAGGCACGGGTCATCACCTTGCGCGACGCCAGACAAGTACGACTTGTTCAACGCAACAACAAGCTCCTGTGTCCAGAAGTGACTGCCGTCCTCGACGAAGATGGCGAAATCGAACGGGCCATCTGCCGCGGCGCCGGGAAATTATTCAACTATGCCAACGATTCAGAATCGAAGGGGAAGCGGTCGGAAAAAAAGACGGTGGCGTTGGCCGCCGTGTGGCAGCAGCAATTGCAGAAAATTCCCGATCCGCGAACGGGGCTCGATCTCATCGAGTTCAAAGGTCGGGCGGTTCTCAGTCAGGCCGGGAAAATGTCTCTCCAGGCCGATCTCGTCCGTATCTGGGTCACGCGGGGAGCGAGTACTTCGTCCGCCCCGGCAGTGACCGACGGTTCCACTGCTCCGACCGCCGATGATCGGAACATTCAGCCGAAGCAGATGCTGGCCCTGCGCGAAGTGGCGTTTGCCAGCCCGCAGATTTCGGGTCATACCGAACGCCTGGAAGTGTGGTTTGAAGAGGGTTCGCTCCCAATCCCCCCCCAAGCCGAAGACAGCCCGGTCGCTCCGCAAAGCGTCTTGCGTCCGGTCTCCCGCCGAGGTCAACGCATGGCAGCGGCCGGTGGCGATGCTTCGCGAAAGAGCACGCCGGCGAAAAAGCCACCTTCTCAAGCAACCCCGCCAGAGCAAAAAAAGGCCGACCGCGAGCCCGTCAATCCATTGGTTGTGGACTCCGATGTCATTCAAGTGCGGGCCTTGCGTGAACGAGACGGTGACGATCCGCAAGTGGCCGAAGTGATTACCGAAGGGCATGTCCATGTCTCGCAACAGCACGCGGCTGGGGTCACTCCACTCGATCTGACGGGCGAGCGACTGCATCTCTGGAATTACTCCGAATCAAACCAGGTTCTCGATGTCACTGGGCTGCCGGCCCATGTTCAGGACCGCGGCATGCAGATCGAGGGCCCCAGAATTCATTTCGACCGCGGTCGGAACCTGGCCCAAGTCAAAGGGGCCGGGGTCCTGCGGCTGCCCATGACCAAGGGGCTCGACGGAAAACCGCTCGAAACATCCCAACTGCTTGACGTCTTCTGGCAGGAGAAAATGGATTTCGATGGCGAAGTTGCGAATTTCTATAAAAAAGTTCGCACACAGTTAAACGGCAGCGAAATGCAATGTGGCAAAATGCACGTGACGTTCGCCAAACGCGTGTCGTTTGGCGACAATGCTCCCAATTCGCAACAGACCGACGTCAAGCTCATCGTCTGCCGCGACGGCGTCAACATCAAAAGCCATGAGTATGATAACAACCGTCTGATGAGTGTGCGGACTGCAACCGGATTCGAATTCACCTTTAACCGGATATCGGGCCTGACGACTGCGCAGGGACCTGGCATGCTGGCAGACTGGCGCCGTGGCAACGGCAAACGGGCCGCACTCGAAGCCTCGTCAGAAGTTCGCGCCAATCGCGCACTGGTGGCCGAAGCAGTGGAATGGGAATACACGCGAATTGATTTCGATGGCCAGATGGAGGGCAATGCCAACCAGCGTCTGACGACGTTCCACGACCGAGTTCGCGTGGTCTATGGGCCAGTCGAAAACTCCACCGCCGAGCTAAGTGAAGAGAGCCTCCCCAAGGATGGAGGCTGGATGCATAGCGACGAATTGCAGCTCACACAGCATCCAGCGACCAAGAAACAACGCGCCTATCTCGAATTAGAGGCCAGCCAGAATGTCATGCTTCACGGACGCTCGTTTCACGCGATGGCGCACACCGCCACGTACGACGAATCGAAAGGTCTTTACGTGCTGACCGGTGACGGAAAAAACAACGCGAAAATCTGGCTCGAGAAGAAGAACGGCGGTTCCCCGGACATGACAGAGAAACAGCGATTGGAATTTATCCCCGCGAAAAACTATCTCAACACTGTCGGTGTCGCCGGGGGGCAAGGCGGTCCCTGACCGCATGCTGAAAAAAGGCGCCTGTAAGTCTTGGTCAAAAACGCTTGAAGCAGACAGAATTCCGCGACACACCGCTTTCGATCGTCTGCGGCCGGAAACAAGCTGTGCCGACGCGAGATTCGATTTCTCTGTGCTTCCCCCGTTGCCCTGCCCGATCTGTCGAGCAACCCAGGCAACCCAGATCGTCTGTGATGTTTCGGCGGACGCACTTGATTTCTGCATTTAGTTTGGTGGTCGAGCTGCCGAAAGAAACCGTGTGGTGCCGCGAACGACTTGGAACCTGAAAGTTCGCCAAATTGCCTTCAGGCAGCTCCGCTCACCAACCCTGTATTTTCCTTCAAATGGGCCGATCAATATGGTAGTATAGTCTCATCCATACTCTGTAAGGCCAAGCGATATGTTGAGTATTCGCGGCGACGGCACCCGATTGTGCGACCAGGTCACCCGGCGTGAGATTCTGCGGGTGGGGGGGCTCAGTGCGCTGGGTTTGTCGCTCCCGCAACTTCTGGCGGGGCGGCAGGCTGTCGGGGCCGGTGAATCGGCAGCAATAAAAAACCGCAAGGGATCTGCCAAGTCGTGCATTATTCTCTTTCTGATGGGAGGCCCGCCACAGCATTCGACGTGGGATCCCAAGCCCGAGGCGCCGGCCGAAGTACGGGGCGAATTTAAGCCGATTGATACGGCTGTGCCGGGAATCAGCATCGGTGAATTGATGCCCCTCACTGCCCAGATGACCGACCGGATCTGCATCATTCGCAGCATGTCGAGCAACGACAATGCGCATTCATCAAGCGGATATTACATGCTCACCGGCCAGCCACACGCGCCGATGAATTTTGAGAACGCCAATCCCGGGCCGCCCAACGATTACCCGAGCCTGGGGGCGGTGGTGCGGCGGATGGAAATGGCAGGAACAGGCCTGCCCGCGGCTGTGACCCTGCCGAATCGGATTTTCAACACCGATGGCAGCGTCTGGCCTGGACAGGACGCGGGATTTCTAGGGCGATCGACTGATCCGTGGCTGCTGAATTGCAAGCCGGCTGATCCTGATTTTCGTGTTAATGAGTTCTCGCTTAACGTCGACGTTTCGCCAGATCGGCTGACCGACCGCCAGACGCTGCTCAATCAGATCAATCAGCGGCTTGATGAAATTGAGCGAACTGGCCGCCCCCGGTATTACGAAAAATTGACCGAACAGGCGTTCAATCTTCTGAACTCGTCCAAATCGCGGCAGGCCTTTCGACTCGATGCTGAAACCGATGCGATGCGCGACCGATATGGCCGCACCCAGTTCGGGCAAAGCGTGCTCATGGCCCGGCGAATGATCGAAGCGGGCGTAAAGCTGGTGCAGGTTAATTGGTATCGCGGTCCTGAAGAGCCGCCGGACGCCCCCTGCTGGGACAGCCATGCCCGCGAGGCACAGCGGCTCAAAGGCGTGCTGGTACCTCCGATGGATCAAGCTTATTCGGCTTTGCTCACCGATCTCGAAGGGCGGGGAATGCTTGATGAAACGCTGGTGGTGTGTATGGCCGAGTTTGGCCGCACCCCGCGATTCAACCCCGTTGGCGGTCGCGATCACTGGGGACATGTCTATTCTGTAGCAATCGCCGGGGGGGGAGTTCGTGGCGGTCTGGTCTATGGAGCGTCCGACCCGATTGGCGCTTATCCAAAGGAAGGCCGCATTCAGCCGCAAGACCTGACGGCGACGATCTTTCATTGTCTGGGCTATGACCCGCAGACCGAAATTCACGATACGCTTGGCCGACCGTTGCCGCTGAGTCGCGGCGAAGTTCTTCGAACGGTGCTGGTGTAGCGACTGTCGTTCAAACGCCGCGGCGCGAGCGATCGCCGTTGACTGCACTGGCAGACGACGTAACGACGCACAAGATTTACACCTGTTTCAGCCCGAAGACCTTGGCGTACACGTCGATCTTGTCGCGCAGCGATAATCGCCGCGTTTTCCCTTCTCTGTGCCGGAGCAACAGAAACGTCTGATCATCGTCCGCGCTCCGACCGCCGCGGTAATCGTTGAGTCGCGCCATCAGCGTGCCGGGCAGATTTTCAGGAGCGCTCAGGTCGATTCGGTCGACCAGTTCGACCAGGCCGGTCTCGCCCAGAGGCTGGTCATGTGGATCAGAAGCCTCGATCAAAGCATCGGTATAGAACAGCAGGAAATCCCCGTGTGTCAATGGAATTTCGGTTTGATCGTACCCTGCCGTTCCGTCGATTCCCCAGGGTAAATTCGGGGCCGCGGGAGTTGCCCGCTCGGCACTCGCCGACAGCACCGACCAGGCGCCCACTTCGTGGCGATACCAGAGCGGCCGCGGATGACCGGCATTGCAAATCGTGAGCCTGCGAGTCGTCGCCAGGTACGTGCCTACGATCGCGGTGGCAAAGCGGCCAGCTTGCCCGAGCTCGGCGAACTGGCGGTTGAGCTCTCGGGTCAACCGTTCTTGACTCTTGCGGTTGATATTCTGCCGCATCAGTGTGCGAAGCTGCCGCGCCACGTTTGCCACGGTCGTTCCGTGGCCGGCGACGTCGGCGAGGATGAAGCGGGTAAGAATTCCGCCGCCGCAGAGCGAGACGTAATGCACGTCTCCACCGGCACTGGCCTGGTGGTAAGGCCG
>JAYTRB010000296.1:0-4369 GCA_043746425.1 Planctomycetia bacterium | reverse complement strand
CGCCTTCATTTCTTGAAAGCTACGATCGATGGCTCTCGCGAACGGCCCGCGGGCTGCCATGACGTTTTCAGAATCCGTATCGGACGGGGTCGAAATCGGAGTCGGTGAGTCTCTGATTGATCTTCACGTTCGTGTACTTGTATTCTTCGAGAAGCGGCGGTTTGTCGCCCGCTTTCCGTGGCCATCCGTAACGTTCTGCACCCACCGGCAGTTTCGATTCCTTGTCGAAGTACACCCGCACCAGATGGTATTTGAGGTCGGGTAGTTCTTTCTGATATGTGATTTGAACCACCTCGCAAGGAATATCCTGCAGCTTCGCACCGGGAAAAAACTTGACGTCGATTTCAGCCGAGTCGACTCTGCACTCGCGGTCCCACACATTCAGCGAGGTTTCAAGCACGTTGCTGATTCCCACACTCGTCACCGGATAGCGGTTCTCGGACATGACTTTCCTGTCGTCGAGCTTCAGGTACATGCGACCGGCCAAGACCCCCAGTCCGTTGGCCTCTTTGACGACCAGTTTGTTATCGAATTTACCATCGACATAAATCGCGATCCGCCCCGCCTCAGGTCCTTTCCGGTACTTGAAGAACACGCTGAACGGTTTCTTCCGGAACTTCATGTCCATTTCCTGCTTGATCAATTTCCCTTTGACCAGTTCGGTCTTGCTGAAGACGAGTTCGGTCTTGCTGAAGACGGCAGTGTAATCTTCAACGTCCTGCAAGGCCGCGCGGCTTGGTTCGGCGTACTTGATGACGTCGCGCAGACTCAAGCCCGGCTGATCTTTTTTCACCGATTTCTGATCTGCATCGGCCGAAGTGTTTTTGTCGGTCGCTTGATCGCCCGTGTCACGCTCGGCCGCAGCCGATTTTGAACGCGATTTTTTTCGGGCAGCGACACGTTGTACATCTTGCGCCAAGCCCAGATTCCCCAGCATCCAGGCGGCTGCCAGAAATCCGACGACCCAACCGTTTCGCAATCCTTGCATAATGACGAGTCCTTGAGGCCGGCCCACAAAGTTGCGGCTCATGCATTCACCCCGAAATTCATCCTTGGCTTTGATCCACAGACTAATCCGCGACGTTGAACTGCATGAGATCTGCAGGAAATACAGTGAGCAAATGGCATGCCGCAGGCCGCCCACATCACGGCCAGAGCGTGCTGAAGGTTATCATCTGGCCCTGCCGATTGCCTAGACCAGACCGGTTCAATGACATACGGCAAGCGGGCATTTTAACCGGCCAACACAGCAAATTCAATTTTGACGCGTTCTCAGTGCGGGGGTTCCTGCTTGATTCCCGCATTTTGTCAAGAATACAATCATAGCAAAGTGAAACGTCAATCTGACAAGCCGTTTAATTTTTCTTCCCTGCCCGGCGATTCGATTGGAGATTCTTCATGGGGCTGCTCGACAAACTTCGCGGCGAACTGGTCGACATCATCGAGTGGGTCGACGACGACCGGCACACACTCGTCTGGCGGTTTCCCAGGTATCAGAATGAAATCAAGAATGGTGCTCAGCTCATCGTCCGCCCCGGTCAACTGGCGGTCTTCGTGCATCGCGGGGCGATGGGCGACGTGTTTGAGCCCGGCAACTACACCCTCAAGGCCGACAACCTGCCGATCCTGTCTACTTTACAGGGCTGGAAGTACGGCTTTAACAGCCCCTTTAAATCTGAAGTTTATTTTGTAAGCACGCGGCAAATCACCGATCTGAAGTGGGGCACGCCGAACCCTGTCATGCTCCGCGATGCCGACTTTGGCCCGATTCGCCTGCGCGCTTTCGGCACGTACGTCCTCAAGGCGACCGATCCCAAAGCGCTGCTCAAGGAACTGGTCGGCACCGACAGCGCTGTCGAGGCCGATGAAGTCGCCGAGTTGATGCGGTCGATCATTAATAGCGCTTTTGCCGACATGCTTGGCGAACAGAAAATCGCCGCGCTCGATCTGGCGGCCAACTACCGCGAAATGTCTGAAACGTTGCGGAAGTATGTCTGCGAGCGCGTGGACGATGAATACGGTCTCGACGTTCCGCAATTGTTCATCGTCAACATCTCATTTCCTGAAGATGTCGAAAAGGCGCTCGACACGCGGACAAAGATGGGCGTAATCGGCGATATGAACAAGTTTCAGCAATTCCAGATGGGAGAAGCGCTGACCACCGCGGCGGCTAACCCCTCTGGTGGCGCTGGCGAAGGAATCGGTTTGGGTATGGGCTTCGCAATGGCGAACAATATCGCGCAGAATCTGGGACGTGCCTTGCCCGGCGCGGCCGCCGCCCCGGTTGGCGCCACGCCACTACCACCGCCGCTGCCCGACGACGCCTGGCATATCGCCGTCGCGGGGCAGACGCACGGCCCATTTACCTCGGCGCAAGTCGCCGAGGGAATTGCCGCCGGACAAGTGACCGCAAGCACGCTGATCTGGAGCGCCGGAATCGTCAACTGGACGCCTGCCGGTCAGATTTCCCAATTCGCCTCGCGCTGGGCACCGCCGCCCCCCCCTCCCCCGCCGCCAAAATAGGCCATCCGCCGTTTACTGAGGGGCAGGTTTCGCATCGGCGATCAGCAGGGCCCGTGCCACCTTGTCAAAACCGCCGATCACGCTGCGCGCGGCCGTCACTTTGCCGCGGCCATCAACCCCGCCAGTCGGCCCGATTTGGCCGTTCCAGGAGAGAAGAAGGCGCAGAACGGGTCAAGTTCGTGACACCTTTCCGCACTTTTTTTGAGAAGGCAACGAAATCGAGCCCTGATGTTTCAGGCAGGGCCAGCCTCGGCCGCAGCAATTTCATCGCCTGTAGTTGAACATTTTTCGCTGGGGCGTGATACTTCGTGATTCCCACCGGCCGAGTGGCGGAATAGGCAGACGCACAGGACTTAAAATCCTGTATCTCGTAAGGGGTGTGCGGGTTCAAGTCCCGCCTCGGCCATTTGACGAAAAAAGGGGGGAAGTGGTGCATGAAGCATCCGTTTTTTATGATTTCCTCCATTCTGGCTCGGTGATCTTGGCTTGTCGTTTTCAAGGGGACTTGAAAAGGGGCAGGTGACACAGCGCCCTCAAAGGCCGTGGTCGCGCTCTGATCCGTTATCGATCATCAGGCACCCCTGCGTGACGATCAACTGTCAGATCTCACGAACGGCGAGCCGCTCGGCCTCGCGCGGCAATCCGGAAATTTCTAACGCAAAAACCGAGGCGATCGAGAGGCTTGCCGAGGGCCAAAAACGGAAGTGCCGCCCATAATCTTCGACTCGGTCGCATGTCGGCGTCGATCAGGTCACCGGCAAGAATTACGAACACCGAAAGCTGGGGATCCAAGATAGCTATGCAGACATAGGAATTTTGGCAGACGCCTTACGACTCTTGCAGCTTGCATCAAGGCGGCGGTGGATTTGTGCCCTTATACCAGGCGACTGCCAGAATGATCAGTCCGCCAATAAAAGACGCACCGCCCATGGCAAACGGAACGTGGTTGGCTGTCAGTACACTTCTTGCATGTTCCGGGAGAAGCCCGATCCAGTCGGGAATTGCGAGCGAAATTCCGATAAGCAGCCCGCCGATTGATGCCAAAAGTCGGTGCGCAGCAAGAACTTTTTTCGCATCAATCCGAGGCGAGAAAGAGACGAAAATCCATGCTCCACATGCCGAACGACAATCGTTTCGGAATTTTCGTGTGACGCAAATACCGTCGCCAATGCGTCTAGATCAGACGCAAATTGTGCGACCAGGGCCTTTTTTCGCGAGAGAGCTTGACCGTTCCACTTCGTCCGTTCACTTTTTTTCGCACTTTTCGGAGAAGCACCTTTCGAAACCATCAATGGCTTCTTTCATGTGGTTAGGCAGCTTCCCTTCTGCAATTCGCTGTTTAAAAAACAAAAGAACGGCATCTGCGGCAGTCTTCACATCATCAGCCTCAACCTCCAAGGGCGCGTCATCATGCTGTGCTGGCAGTCGTTCTCTCGCACATTCTTTCGCCAAGTTGAGAATGACAGAATCCAATTCAGCAACGAAGCAACTCAACAGTTCGACCGCCTCGCTGGAAACGGTGACATTTTCGTCAATGTGATTTGCGGTGGCCATTGGATCCCCACTGGGAAGGGAAGGCTATCGCCGAACATCTTGCCGGCAACGCCTTCTTGTTCATGTCTCGTCGGCGATTCCACCATTCAAAATGCAGGTAAATGTCGCAGTGCCCAAGTATCCGGGGGTAAACGCGTACAATCAAGGAACGGCTAACCGTGATTTAAAGATATTTCTCACTTCCAGGAAAGGCGTCTTGGCGTCGATCATGTTTTTCCGTCAGCCAAAACATGTTCATTTGACCATATATCGACCGCAGATTTCACTTTCCGGACGAAAAAGGGGGCGCAGC
>JAYTRB010000295.1:0-3702 GCA_043746425.1 Planctomycetia bacterium | reverse complement strand
TTGCAGGCGCAGCATCCGCAGATTTCCTGCCGCATCGTGGTCGCCGGCCGGGCGCAGAATTGTGGACAGAAAGTTCACAATTTAATGTGTGCCACGCAGGCCATTCTGGGGCGTCGCGGTTTCGAAGAGTGCGTGGCCCCTCGTTTGGCGACGGGCGAAAGAAATGCGACGCAGGCCGGCGAAGCGTGCGGGGCGACCGATGTGCTGGCGTTTGTCGATTCTGACGCGTGCCCGAACGGCGATTGGTTGCCGCGGTTGGTCGACCGAATTGCCAGCGGCAAATACGCGGTGGCCACGGGGTATCGCTGGTATCTTCCTGATACGGGCGCTTTCGCCAGCCGGCTGCTCTCGGCGATCAACAATACCGTCATCGGCCTGACAGGGGCGCACCACTTCAATCTCGTATGGGGCGGGGCCTGGGCGATTCACGTCGAAGCCTTTCGCCAGCTCGGTCTTCCCGCGGCGTGGCAAGGCAGCCTGAGCGACGATCTGGTCGTCAGCCGGCTCGTGCGCGAGGCTGGTCTGCGCGTCGGTTATGAACCGCATTGCCTCGTGAAATCGACGGCCGACTTCAATTGGCCGAAGCTGGGGGAATTTCTGCGGCGGCAGTATCTCGTGGTTCGGGTGTATGCTCCGTTGTGGTGGCGCTGTGCCTTTTTGGCCGGGCTGCTCACGAATGTCTGTCTGTGGGGGTCGCTGGGAGTGTCGCTGTACTGGGGGGCGACTGGCGGGCCGTGGGCCGTTCCCCTGGCGGGTGGGCTGGCCTATTACCTGGCGGGCGTCTGTCGGGCACAACTTTCGGCCAACGCGGCGCGTCCCTTTCTGGATGTGGCCCGCGCAGACTACGACCGCGTCACGCGCTTGAGTGCGTGGGGTTGGCCGCTGGTGGCGCTGGCCAACTGGCTGGGAATCGTGTCGGCGGCCTTTGGGCGGACGATCGTGTGGCGCGGAATCGGGTATCGGTTGGATTCCTTACAGAAAACGACCATTCTCGAGAGTGCCGTCAGCCCCAGTCGGGCGACTTCGATGGACCAGCCCGAGCGCTCGAACGCAAACAGTGATGGGGCCATGTGCGCGACGTTTACAGCGCATGAAAATCGACCGCACAAAGTTCGCAGCAGAGACCGTCAGAGTACTGGCAGAGAATGAATCGACACGCCGAATTTTGAAGAATTCGGCGAAAATCATAAGCATCCATCGGGCTGACATCTGTAAGAAAAGAGACACGCATGCTCGGACGACGACGCGGGCGGAGCAGATTTGGAAACTTCATGCGCGCCAGCCAGGGCGAAACCACGTCGGCGGCTTTCGAGCAGAGACAGGGTACGGGTACGGGTACGAGTACGGGCACGGGCAATACCGCGCGATCGTCTGGCAATTCAAAGCTGCGCATCGTGCTGTGGGATACGCGGCACGGCGGCGCGTTCAAAGACTTCGCCGGGGGCTTCGGCGTCGGTCAGTTCCGCGGCAAGGGGCTGCGGGCGAAGATCATCGAGCACTTTTACCGGCGCGATTTTCGGGCGCCTCCCCTGGCGTACGGGTATCTGGCCGCAGGGCTGGCGAAGCTGGGGCACAGTGTCGATTATTGTCTGGAAGACACTCCGGCGGCCGATGTTTACATTTTCAATCCGGCGCTCATGACGCTGCCGCACGAATTGAGCGTGATTCGCGATTTGAATGCGCGGGCGCCGCAAACGCAGATTCTGGTCGTCGGGCAAGTGGCCAGTACGATGCCCGAGTCGTTCGCCGGGCTCGACTGCCGGGTACTCAACGGAGAGCCCGAACAGCTCATTACGAAGTTTGACGAAGTGATGGGGGCGACTGAGCAGCAGGTGACGATCGGCACCGTGGCCGATCTCGACACGCTCCCCTTTCCCGACTGGTCGATTTTTCCGTATTGGCAGTTTCGGGTGGGGTACGACTTCTCGAAATTTCCCACGGCCTACGTGCAATCGAGCCGGGGCTGCACGTTGAGCTGCACGTACTGCCCCTACATCATTCTCGAAAACAAAGTTCGCCTGCGGTCGCCCGAACGGGTGGCCGAAGAGATTCGGCGAAACATGGAAGACTATGCCTTTCAATCGTTCAAATTCCGCGATCCGCTGTTTGGAGCGAAACGGAAACACGCCGAGGAACTGGCCGTTCAGATTGGAAAACTGCCGCGCAAGATTCAATTTTCGGTCGAGAGCCGCATCGAACTGCTGTCGCGCGACGTGCTCGAAATGCTGCGCGATGTGGGGCTTACCTCGGTGACGGTGGGTATCGAAACGCCCAGTCGCGAAACGCTCGTGAAATACAAACGGGCCCCGATTAAAGATGACAAGCAACGGCAGTTTGTCGCGATGTGCCGCGGCCTGGGAATTCGCGTCGTGGCCGGGTTCATGATCGGCTTTCCCGAAGACACGCGGCAGTCGATTCGGGCGGTGCTGCGCTACGCGAAGCAGGTCGAACCGTTCGTGGCGAATTTCAATGTCTGCACTCCCTACCCGGGAACGGGCTTCATTGATGAGATCGCGCCGCAGATCGCCAGTCGCGACTGGAGCCGGTATGACGTCTACACGCCCAATCTCAAGTATGAGCACATGACGAGCGAAGAGGTGGCCCAGCTGCATGAGGAGTGCTTTCGGCAGTACTACTTCAGGTGGGATTACCTGAAAGAGAACTGGCCCTTTATGTTTCCGGGATTGCACCGGCTGGCCTCGGTATTTTCGCGAGCGCCCAGAGAGACTCCGCAGATTGCGCTCTCGGCGATGAGGCCCGCCGCAGATGAGTCGCCACGCGGCGATGGGGCTTCGGCCGCGAATGGGCTGACAATCATTGAGTCGTCCGCAGCCGAAAAATCGGCGGGTTCGCTGGTGCAACTGGCCGGTGTCGAACCGCAGCGCAAATCGGCCTGACGCGGCCATGTCGCTGATTTACGCGGGGGGGGGCGGTGTGTCGATGAGGCGCGGCCTCGTGTCCGAGATCGACCACCCGGAGTTATCAACCCCGATGGACCGGCCGGGTTTACCACCGGAATCAACCAGCCGGGTTTACCAGCCGAGCGACATATTCGTCTCGATGGCTCGTTGGGCTTCGTGCAGGTCGGTGCCCGTGTCGAGCATGTACAGGCGAATGGCGTGAACCTTGTCGCCCGCGGCACGGGCCAGACAGTCGCGCGCCGTGTCGCACGGGTCGGTTGTTCCCTGAATTCCCAGCAGCCGCTTTGAAATGACCCAGATGTCGCGCGGACGCCGCGTCACCCTCACAACGTCTTCTTCAGGGTAGTACTTCTTGGCGATCGCTTCGGCCGCCTCGTGCGACTCGGCCCAGCCGATCATGATGTGCGCGTTCGTCTCGATTTCGAAAAGAGCCATGGATCCGACCTCGACCTCGACAGGAAATGTTTGGGGGATATCCCTATGCTCAACTATCGTATGAATCTTTTCGGCCAACTGGAAGGGAAAAGTCGAGCATTTGGAGAATGATCAACCTGCAAGACGACATGTCTGGCATTCGCCGGGTTGAACGCCTGCAATTTTACCTTCCGGGGTGCAGTTTTTCCCACTGCACTTCGGCTGAACTGCGCCGTAAATAGAGTGGTTCGACCGACCACAGATCGGATGCCCGCCCGGCTTCTGCGGCGCGAATGCCCAGCCGCGCGATGGACTTTGCCTGCGGAATGCGGAATTCGGGAGCCAGGATTCGCTGGTCTTCGACAGG
>JAYTRB010000294.1:0-2105 GCA_043746425.1 Planctomycetia bacterium | reverse complement strand
CTCGACAGGAAATCAGGGTTTTCAAGAACGTGGCACAAAATCACTTCGGCGCTGAACGCCTTGGCAAACGCCGCCGCATACCGCATAGCCACATGCGAGGCCTGACTGAAATCGGTGGCAGTCAGAATTCGTTTGAGGTCAATCATGATCGTCCCCTGTCAAACAAGCGGCGCAACTCAATTTCGTCAAGGATTCGAATTCCTCGATTGGAAATTGCAGGCCGCTACCATACCCTAAGGCGTATCTCATTCGCCAGTGCACTGAGAGCTGGTCGTACATTTTGATTCGCTGCGGCCAGAATCCAACCCGGTTCCCATTAAGCAACCCTGGTATCGGCAAGCAGGATGTACTGCCCATGCAACGGGCGGCTTCTTGACACTCCTGCGAGCGACAAATAGCATCAGGGAAGTCTCTAGCGCAGCGTTCGCACATCGCTCGACATCATCTGCACCACATTTCGGAGCGCACAGCAATGCCTCGGAGGATTGTGCACCTACTTGCCAGTCTGGGATTGTTCCTGGCGTTCACCATTCCTCGCTCGGCCTGCGCGCAGCAGAATCGGGTGACAGACGAGCAGATTCAAGATGTGCTTAAGCAGGCGGTCGGCGATTTGCGGCGGGCGCTTCCCGGCCTGGATGGCGGACCGCAGGCGCTCGTCACTCTGGCCCTCTTAAAAAGTGGACTTCCTGCGGAAACTCCCGAAGTCAAGGCCGCGATCGGCCGAATCGTCAACGGCATCGCACTCGATGAATATAAACCGGGACCGAATTATGTCTACGAAGCGTCAGTCAGTCTGATGGCCCTGGCAAACGCCGATTCCAAGGCGTACAAGCCCCAGATTGCCGCGATCACGAATTTTATTATCGCCGTTCAGCGTCCGACTGGAGAATGGGATTACCCGTCGCCGGGAAATGGAGATACGAGCATTTCGCAGTACGCGATTCTGGCATTGTGGGAAGCCGCGCGTTCAGGAATCGTTGTGCCAAAACGGGTGTGGGACAAGGCCGCGAGCTGGCATATCTCGCGACAGCTGGCCGATGGGTCATTCACCTACCATCCGTCGCCTCCGTCGCCCGATGGCTTCACGCTGGGCATGCCGGGATCGCATACGATGACGTGCGCCGGCACGGCCAGCTTGCTCGTCGCCCGCCTGCACCTGTACCCGAATGCGACTGACATCGACGCGCTGCGACTGAGCGGCAAGAAAAAGAGGCGGGGCAACAAATTCGGCGTGCTCATCCCCGTGATGCCAGACGCCGAAGAGACTGTCGAACGCAAGATCGTGAACGACGATCTCAATTACAAGGCCATCACCCGTCTGGCAGAGATCGATAAGGCAGTCGGCCGCGGAAAGAAATGGCTGGACGATCAATTCACAATCGTTCCGCAAACAACCTGGGACATGTATTACCTCTATGGACTCGAACGGCTGGCGGCCTTGGCCGGAATCAAGGAATTCAATGACCATGACTGGTATGCCGAAGGGGCAGCCCATTTGGTAAAGACGCACCTCGGCGGAACGTGGACTGATGGCTGTGGAAAAGAACCCGCGACGGCATTCGGGATCATGTTTCTGGGAAAAGCAACCGCCAAGATGCTGGGCCGCAAAGCACCACAGCGGGCCGCGAAGTTCGGCGGCGGCCTGCTGATTGGAGGCCGGGGCCTTCCCGAGGATCTGAGCACTCTGCAGGTCGATCAGGGGGTCGTGCAGGTCCGAAAACTCAAAGGCCCCGTCGATGAGCTTCTGGCCGAGCTTGAAAACGCACAGAGTCGCCAGATCGAGTCGGCCCAGGCGGCCATCGTCGAAAAGATATCGCTGGAAGATCCCGAGGCGCTCATCGGTCAGGCCGAGCGGCTTCTTAAACTTGCTCGTGACAAACGGGTCGAGGTTCGCCGGACCGTGTTCTGGGCGTTGGGCAGGACAAACGACATGCGGGTTGTTCCGACGCTAATCAACGGGTTGAATGACCCAGATGACGCCTGCATGATTGAGTCGCGCAATGCCCTGCGATTCATCAGCAAACGTATCGACGTCGCCCAGCCGCCCGATGGAGCCACTGATGAACAGCGGGCGACAGCAATTGCCTATTGGAAGAAATGGTACT
>JAYTRB010000293.1:0-1779 GCA_043746425.1 Planctomycetia bacterium | reverse complement strand
ACCACGATCAGACGGAGCGGCACAAGAGACATATTTTCAACTGTCTTGATTCAAAACAAAAAAGGAATTGGTCGCGTTTCTGTGTGACGCCCAGGCGCGGCCCCGTCCCGCACTTGACTTCGTAACCTCTCAAAAAATCCAGAATCTGCCAATCAAAAGCGATATTGCTGCTGTATTGTTCCGGCTGACATTTTATCATTCCCGCTGTCATTCACCACACCGGCCGCTGCGATTCTGGAGAGACTTCCTGTGCAACGCATCCCTCGCGACCTTGCCCGCAAGTATGCCTTCGACTCTCGCGACGAACCTTTGCTGCGCGTCCGGCCGGGCGAATCTTTTGAAGTCGAGACGTTCGACGCCAGCACCGGCTACTTCAAAACGACCGAAAACAAGGCGGTTCCCGCACAGCGACCCGGTTTCGACCGCGTCCCCCCTCTGGCCAACCCGATCGGCGGTCCGGTCTTTCTGGAAGGCGCCGAACGAGGAGACGTCCTTGTCGTGTGCATCGAAGACATTCTGGTCGACGATTACTCATGGATCGCGATCGGACCCCGCCGCGGACCATTGGGAGATTCAACCCGCTGGCCCGAACTCTCGAGCGAGTACACGACGAAAATCTTCCGCCATACCCCCGGAGCCAGCGGCACAACCCGCGATGGCACGTTGCACTTCAGCGACAAGATTTCATGGCCCATTACCCCATTTATCGGAACGCTGGGCGTCGCTCCTGATCGGGAAGTCACGACCAGTCTCGATGGACAGGGAGAATGGGGCGGCAATCTCGATATCCGTGATGCGACCATCGGCAATCGAATTCTGCTGCCGATCTTTCATCCGGGGGGGCTGTTCTATCTGGGCGACGTTCATGCCAGTCAGGGGGATACCGAATTCACCGGCACGGCGGCCGAAACAAAATCGACGGTACGCCTCAAGCTCGAATTGATCAAGGCCAAGAAGATTCCCTGGATGCGAATCGAAAAGCCGCAATCAATCATTTCTGTGTTCGCATCGCGGCCGCTTGAGGTGGCCGTCGAAACAGCTTCGATCAACCTCATCGACTGGATGATTGCCGAGCATGGTTATTCGCCTGCCGACGCGTATTGCCTCGTGAGCACCTGCCCCGACTTCCGAATTCATGTGTACCAGATGTGCAAATTGCGGCACATCAGCTATGTAGCCGGCGCCGAAATCCCGCGAAGCTATTTGCCGAAGTGACTGCCTGACTCCGCTTTCCGCAATTGGCCGCTTTGCGTAGAATTCATTGTCGTGGTGCGCGGCAGCCAGTCGGGCTGGGCGACAGGGCAATGTGTGTCATTAGGATTTTCAATTTCGGCAGGCATCGCGGTTTCTCGTTTCCGTATCTCATTGGCAGCAACCGATGATCCGCTTTCGCCAGCTGCTGAAACAGGGGCTTGGCTCTGAACGAGAGGCGCCGCCCCGCGGAGCGAACGTGCCGCTGCCACGCAACGGTCCTCTTTTTCTGTTTCAACAGCCCTGGGAGCGGTCTTATCGCTGCTGTCTGCTGGTCATAACGCTAGCCATCGTCTGCCTCACGTCTGCTGATGGGCTCGCACAGAATCGCGGAAAGGGGGGTAAGCGGCCGCGAGACGTCGCGTCGTTCCGCAGGCAGCACGCTGAGCGTCGGGCGAAGTTTGCGGCGCAGCTCAACGAGCTGGCGCGTACTTGCGACGAAAAAGGTCTTCCCGAGGCGGCGGCCGAGATTCGCCAGCTGTCGCGACCGGTCGAGCCATCTGAGTTGCGGCTGACTGCTTTTCCCAG
>JAYTRB010000292.1:0-3279 GCA_043746425.1 Planctomycetia bacterium | reverse complement strand
TCAGGATAACCAGAGGGACGACCAATCGACGCGGGGCCATTAAGGCTTCGCGGCAGTGCAGCGCCCAGATGGCCTGTCACTGCTTCGCCGGATGGAATCTCTGGCAAGAACTCGGCAGTTGCGCGATCGCACTTCGTAATGCCCAAAGGGGGCATTTCCGGTGCTTCTCATTCGCAGTGGCAACCGCCTGCGGCAGAAGAATTTGGATCGGCACGATTGCCACCTTCTCGAAGGAAAAAGTCATGAGACTCAAGCCATTGGGCGATTCGGCGCCGACCGTACGCATCGCCCGCACTCAGTGCGACCGCCTGTCTGCATTCCGGCTCGTGTACGAAAAGTATATCGAAGCGAAGCTGATCGAACCCAACGAGTACGGCCTGCGGGTTATTCCCCATCATCTGCTCCCCACGACCAACGTTTTCGTGGCGATCGAGCAGGGGCGCATGATCTGTACCGTGACGCTGATTGGCGATGGCGAGTTGGGGGTGCCCATGGAAAGCATCTACTACTCCGAGATTCTCGAACTGCGCCGGAAGAATCTCTCGGTCGGGGAGGTCTCGTGCCTGGCGTTTGAAGCGATGCCGGTGAGCAAGTTTCTGACGGTGTTTACCCAGCTGTTGCGGCTCATGGTGCAGCACGCTCGGAGCCACGGAATGGATCAACTCGTCATCGCCGCACATCCGCAACATGCCCGCTTCTACCAGCGATACATGGGTTATACGCAGATCGGGCCGCTGAAATCGTATCCTTCGGTACAGAAATCACCGGCTGTGGCCTGCTCGCTCGACCTCCTTGCCCTCGACCGAACCCGCCCGAAATTCTGGAATTCAGTCATCGGCTCCCGGCTGCCAGACACAGAAATTAGATCGCGGCCGATGTCCGAGGAAGAATGCGACGATTTCAATCCCGTCGCCAGACAGGTGGGGTCCCCGCGCCCTGCGCTGGCCCTTGCGTGATGGAAAAACCACTCCGCATTCTCCCAGGTTTAGAAAATACTATGCAGCGCTTCATTCCCGATTCGGCCGATATCGAAGACCCCGCGGCTGAACCCATTACCGTTGAATCTGCATCTGGCATCGAGACGTGGGTTGACCTGTCGGACGCAACGATTGAGGTCGTGAAAACCAGCCACCCCACTGGTTTTCCTGACTCGCCCAGGGAGTTGGCAGGGGCACTCTCTGATTGGGCACAGGCCCTCGGTCGCGAATACGTCGTGACCTCCCTCGACACGATTGATCGTTTTTCTCGCAGCACTCTGCCGCGCAGCACGCGCCCGGCCGCGGTCATCCGCCCCGGGAATGCTCTTGAAGTGCAGGAAGTCGTCCGCATTGCTGGCCAGTATGGCGTGCCGATTTATCCCATCAGCCGCGGCAAGAACTGGGGCTACGGTGATGCCTGTGCAGTGACCGACGGCCAGACTATCGTCGATCTTTCGCGGATGAATGCCATTCGCGAGGTGAACGCAGAGCTGGCCTACGCCGTCGTCGAACCGGGTGTGACGCAGGGGCAGCTTTCAACCTACCTGCGAGAGCATGAGCCGTCATTGTGGCTCGATGTTTCAGGAGCGGGGCCCGACGCCAGTCTGGTCGGCAACACGCTCGAACGCGGGTTCGGCCATACTCCCTACGGCGACCATTTCGGCCACGCCTGCGGGTTGGAAGTCGTTCTCCCCACGAGCGAACTGATTCACACCGGCTTCGGCGCGTTCGCGAAGGCCAAGGCCTCACGAGTTTTTCCCTGGGGGGTCGGTCCGTGGCTCGACGGGCTTTTCACGCAGTCAAATTTCGGCATCGTGACGGCCTTGGGGTTGTCGCTCATGCGTGCGCCAGAACAGTGCCTGGCGTTTGCCTTCTCGGTTTCCGACGAGAGTCGCCTGGGCGAGGTCGTCGAAATCCTGCGCGAATTGCGTTTGGACGACGTCGTCCGTAGCAGCGTCCACATCGCCAACGACCTGCGAGTCATTTCGGGAAATCGGCAGTACCCGTGGGAGGCAACCGGCGACATCACGCCGCTTCCCGAAGACCTTCGCAGGGCTCTTCGAAAAGAAGCTGGGGTCGGGGCCTGGAACGTCATGGGAGCCCTGTACGGACCCAAGCCCTGTGTTGCTGCCGCGCAGAAGCTCGTGCGTCGCGCTTTCGCCCCTTTCGCCCGCGTCATGTTTTTCGACGAGCAGCGGCTGAAAATGGCGCAGACAATTCTTAAATGGCTGAACCGCATCGGCGTCGCGCGACACCTGGCGGCGAAAGCTGAGGCGGTCCGCAGTCCTTACGACATGCTCCGCGGCATTCCCAGCGCCAGGCACCTGCGGGGGGCGGCTTGGCGCAGCCGGGTTCCGGTGGGGCCAAACGGCGCAAATCCCGGCGACTGCGGACTCATCTGGGTTTCACCTGTGCTCCCCATGACCCGCGCCGCATGCGATGAAGTCTTACCCATTATTGCTGACGTTCTCAAACAATACAATTTTGAACCGCTGATCACGGTAACCGCCATTAGTCCCCGCGCGCTGTGCTGCGTCGCCAGCATCTGCTATGACCGCAGCGACGTCACCGAATGCAGTCAGGCATCCGCATGCTACGAACAGCTCTTCCAATCGCTGGCAGGTCGCGGTTACTTTCCCTACCGGGCTGGCACGCACGCCATGAAAATGCTGGCCCAACTCAATCCAAGTACCGCTGGCACGTTCCTGAAAATCAAGCAGGCGCTCGATCCGCAGCACATTCTTTCGCCGGGGCGCTATGAATTCTGAGGGCCGGTTGCAGAACGCGACGCACGCCGGCGGCTGACGAGACTTTGCGCGCAGTACATGTTGCTGCGAGGTTTGCGTTTTTTTTCAGCCGGTCGCAGAGCGAGGCGGAATTTCCTTGAGATTCGAAAAATCGACCGGTAATTCTGGATACAATCCAGCAGGTCAATGCCTTATCCCGATTGAGATCTGCTCAGCCTATCCGATCAGCGACAGCGAGTGTCGCCGGTCGCCGAATCGCCTACATCGCCGCAGCGTTGCTCACTTTTGTAAGTACTTCGTAGCGGGCGGTCAGTTGCCGAGAATTGGATTCATGTTCCGGTCGAATAAATATTGACTGGCATAATCTTTGCCAGTGCTCACGCTTGGTACGAGGTTTGGCTCATTTGTCGCCAAATAATTGCCTAAAAACAGCCAGACTGGTTTGGAAAGTGCCAGTTTGGATTCGTTTGAATCAGGGGATTTGAGCGATAAGGGGGCTTGGCGGGTTTGCTTGAGATTGTTTTAACCTATGATCGTCGAGAATCATGGAGTGA
>JAYTRB010000291.1:0-2777 GCA_043746425.1 Planctomycetia bacterium | reverse complement strand
GGGTCGATAAGCACCAGCGTAGGCCATGAGTTGACGCCGAACTTCCTCCAGACCGTCATGTCTGAGTCATTGATGACCGGGTGCGAGATTTCGTAGCGCATAATTGCGCGACGAATGTTTTCGGTTTCTTTTTCGTTAGAGAATTTCGCCGAGTGGACGCCGATCACCACCAGTTGTTTGTCGTATTTCTTTTCGAGGTACGCCAGGTCAGGGAGAACATGCATGCAATTGATGCAGCAGAACGTCCAGAAATCGAGAAGCACGACTTTGCCACGCAGGTCCTTGAGGGTGATTTCTCCATTGCTATTCAGCCAGCCCTTTCCCCCATCGAGATCGGCCGCCTTGAATCGCTTGGGAAACGGGTTTTCGGGAACACCCTTCACATCGATTTCGCGTTCGCCCGCGGATTCATCGTTGGCGTCGTCCTCTTTATTGGCCGTCGAATCGGCTTTAGCGGACGAACTCTTCTTCGATTTGGCAACCGGCGGAGCCGCCAACAATGCCAGCCCGGTGCAGCAGATGACGGCAAAAAGACAAACCAGAGAAATGTTGCGGGGAGTTCTGGCTCGCATTTCTCGAGTTGCTTGAACCGGCGTCGCACAGTGACTCGTCGAAGGCTTCTCTGAAGCTGGCGGCAGTTGGCTCATGCAAATTCGCTCCGGGAAAAGGTCAGAACCATCGCTCTGGTCATTTTCGGCAACAGAATTGTACCAGTCATAGATTGGAGCGCAAAGCGCGCCGGCCGTAGAGGCGCTGCCTGCAACCATGATGCGGCACAGCTGGCACCTGCCTGCCGCTACGATTTCGCGGTTGTCAGCACGGTCGCCTTGTTGATCATTACCGGCGTGCGGGGGCGATCGTCGGCTGAGGTGGGCACGCTGCCGATCTTTTTGACGACATCCAGACTGGCGGCATCGGCCGTGCGACCGAACGCCGAGTATTGCCCATCCAGGCTGGACGCCTTTTCAAGGCAGATGAAGAACTGGGAACCTGCCGTGTCGGGCTGGTTTGTACGGGCCATCGACAGTACACCCGGATCATGCTTCGTGGCGTTGAACTCGGCCTTGATATTGAAGCCTGGCCCCCCCGTCCCCGTCCCTTCGGGACACCCCCCCTGAATCATGAATCCTTTGATGACCCGGTGAAAAATCAATCCGTCGTAATAGCCGATTTTCGCGAGCGAAAGCATGTTCTTACAATGTCCCGGAGCCACCTCAGGTAAGAGGTCGAGGGTAATCTTGCCGAGAGTCGTGTCGAGCTCAATCTGGTATTTGTTCTTGGTAAAATCGATTTCCTTGGCGGCGGCATCGACTTCGGCTTTGCGGTTTTTGGCCATGTTGTGTTCCTTATAATGCTTGGGGAAGGCGGCCGGCGAAATGGACCGCGACGCGCCGTTATTTCTGTCTTCGCAATTCAGTCGCAGCCCCATGGTAAACTGGGTTGCAGACGCAGTGACAGCGGCTTGAATGTAACCGATTGCAGGCGAATCACAAGCTCGCGGCGCTGACGAATGACGGGCATTGGGCCGGTTTCTGAGACGGCCTGCGGCACGGCAGCCCGACTCTCGCGCGCCAACAACCGCGCATCCCCAATAGCCCCTCGTAAGTTGGCTGTACGAATACGATTATTCGTACCGGATGGCAGACTCCCCGTTGCGAAGTCGGAATGGTTTCCCAGTTCCATTTCTTTCAAGAGGGGCGTCTCATGTCTTGGTCATT
The DNA here is from genome assembly GCA_043746425.1 of Planctomycetia bacterium. Taxonomy (GTDB): domain Bacteria; phylum Planctomycetota; class Planctomycetia; order Planctomycetales; family Planctomycetaceae; genus JACQFH01. The sequence goes on along the minus strand of JAYTRB010000291.1, from coordinate 1,059 downwards.
TGCCAATCGCAGTCGGACAGCCGGTCGGCGTTCTCGGCGGCAACTGGGGTCGCTTTCAACAGAAACGGAGAGATCGCGCTAAATGTTGCCTGTGCGTAATAGAACAGAGCAGACTCATTCGGGAGCGACACGACAATGATGCCGGGCGCCCTGGTCTTGGCACGGCGCAACTGAAGCGGCGAAGGATTGAGAGATCGTGCAATAGACTGGCTAGAACCGCAGACCGATTCGAGCAATCAAGCCGGTATTGATGTCGAAACCGGGTGTTCCATGTGCGAAGATTGCCTGGCGGGCGAATACCCAACCCCCTTCCACGAATCCTGTCACTCCGCTCCCTTCCGAGCGCAGTCCGAAGACAGCCCGATAGTCGCTGATCTGAATCTTCTCGTCGAGGTTGCCCGGATCATGCATGTTGATCTGATAGGCCTCGACATTGTATTCGAGTCCTCCGTATACCCAAGCCGCTCCGCCCCACCAGTTTCCCAGAAAATAGCTGATTCGCGACTTGGGAAACATGAGCCGGAATTCCCAGTAGTCGCTCGGAGTCCACACAATGCCCGCGTAGGGAATGACGATATCGTTGACGCGGTGCCAATACGCCGCTCCCACCGCGAACATCAATTGCGGCGAAGTGCGCAGGAATAGCACCCCCCGGGCATCGTAGTTGAAGGCATCGCTGCTGGGGGAAGCCACAAAATCGCTGACGAAGGCGGGCGTAAATCCGATTTGCATGCTCAGCGGGTTGTTGCCCGGCGTCGCCAGTTCGAAATCAGAGGCGAACCGAAAGACGTTGGGCGGCAATTGAGGATTCGTCGGACCCGACCAACTGCGATAATTGAACTCGGGAGTCCACGAGAAGATCCAATTCGGAAGTGCCGCTGGCCAGCCGGTTGTATAGCGAATGGCTGCGTTCATTTCCATCACGCCGAACTGCCCCGACGCCCCACCGCCGCTCACTCCTTCATTCGGCAGATACCCGACGTCATAACGCGACGTCCAGCCGAACCGATAGGGCTGAGGACCGACGGTTCCAAATGCCAGCCCAGGATCGAGCATATA
>JAYTRB010000290.1:0-11661 GCA_043746425.1 Planctomycetia bacterium | reverse complement strand
CCCATCCGCGATTCAGGAGGCCAGTACGTTCCGCCGAAGAAGGGTTTGAGCGCGGGGGTCAAAAACACCGACATCGGCCAGCCCCCACGGCGGGTTATGAGTTGCACGGCATTCATGTAAATCTGATCGAGATCGGGCCGTTCTTCGCGATCAACCTTGATACAGATGAAATGGGCATTCATGAAGGCCGCGATTGCCTCGTTCTCGAAACTTTCGTGCTCCATCACATGGCACCAGTGGCAGGCGCTGTAGCCGATAGAGAGAAAAATAGGCCGGTCGAGTTTTTCAGCCGTGGCCAGGGCCTCTGTCCCCCAGGGGTACCAATCGACGGGGTTGTATGCGTGCTGCCGCAGGTAGGGACTGGTTTCGTGGATGAGCCGGTTGGGCGATCGGCCGGGAATGGTAGGAGAAGGCGTGCTCATGATCGCATCGTAGCACGAGAAGCAAGACAGGTGGAGGGCGCCCCCTTGTCGGCAGCGTTGAATCGTCGTAAAACTACAGACAATATGCGCATTCTGCTTACGAACGACGACGGCATCTACGCTCCCGGGCTCGAGAGTCTGCACGACGAACTGCTCCGGCTGGGAACGGTCGAGGTCGTGGCTCCGAGCGTCGAACAAAGCGGGGTCAGCCATTCGATTACTTACCTCGAACCATTATTGGCGCACGAAGTGTTTCGGCAGGGCCGGTTGTTCGGCCGCGCCGTGCGAGGCAGCCCCGCAGACTGTGTCAAACTGGCCGTGTTGCAATTTTGCAACACGCTTCCAGACCTCGTGGTGAGCGGAATCAACGCCGGCGCTAATTCCGGCATCAACGTGCTCTACTCGGGAACCGTTGCGGGCGCCATTGAAGGAGCATTTTTCGGAATTACTTCGATTGCCATTTCGCTGGCCTCGAGCGACAACCCCGACTATCGACGCGCCGCCAGTCTGGCCGTGCCGCTGATCGAACAGATTCTGGCAGGCGAAACCCGCGCGGGGGCCTTATGGAACATGAATTTTCCCGAATTCAGGCCGGGCTGGCCGATTGGGGTTAAGACGTTGCCCATGGGCCTGGAGCGCTACGGCGAAGCCATGGAACGGCGCATCGACCCGCGTGGGCGGCCCTATTTCTGGACCATGACTGCAGCCGACGAACAACATCCGCTGGAACCAGGGACTGATGTCGAAGGGCTCGCCGACGGATACGTGACGCTGACTCCCTTACATTTCGACCTGACCGACCGTCGTCGACTGGCCGAATCGGCCCACCGCGCATGGCAGCTGATTGACCTCACACCGGGCAGTCACTCGGGGCCTCCATCGATTCCCGAAAAATGACTCCCGTGCTCGCTTGCGATCGGACGCATTCGGCACATAAAATGCACACTAAAGAATTGACAGAATTTCCCAAGACGATTGATGCCGAAAAGCAACCTTTTCCATCGTCGCCCGACAACCCGTCGAGCCGCCGAAGACACGGCTCCAAGAAATCTCCGTCCCCAGCCCTGATCGAATGGAAGTGAGGGCAACATGTGCCGTCGATTTATTGCCACTTGGATGATTTGCACGGGCCTGGCCTGGTTTGCATCCGCTTCGGCTGAAGCGGGAGACTGGATGTTTCGACGTTCGTATTACAGCCACGCAACCGGGCCCGGAATGCCCGACGGCGCCGTGCCGAGTCGGGCGGCGTTTCGCGAGCCTTGGGTCGGGGCGCATCCGCGATTTGCGATTCGCGGCGGCTGGCGGTTCAACAGCTTTATTTTGAATAACGGCCAGAGCACCGACCGGACGTTCTACCGCGAGAACTGGTACGACGTCAATTACTGACGTCAATTACTAAGGTGCGGTGCGGTACGATCAGTGCGCACTCGGGTCGAAGAATTGCATCTTCTCTTCTTTGAGCGGGTTAAGTCGTACGACGTCGATGATTTTCCAGTCGCGGGCTTCTTTCTGCCAGGTGACTTCCCACCGCGACGCCGCGTGGGAGGATGCCAGGTTCCTGAAAGATACCGTACCGTTCGCGCGGAAACGCACAACCGCGCGGGTATTCTCATTGGTCATTCGGACATCCATGTCTTTAATATCGAGGCCCTGTGGCAAATCGATCCATTCCAGGGCGCTGGTCGCGATGTTCTGCAGGCTACGCGCCTGCTCCGAGAAGTATGACAGCGTCTGGTCTTTATCTTTACGCGCAAAAGCGCTCGTCAAATCGAGAACGTTTTGCTCGACCTGTTCTTTTTCGGTGACGATCGCTTTCTCGATGAAAAACAGCGCCACGGCCCCGCTCAGCATGACCAGCACGCCGACCAGCCAAATGCCCCGCTTTTGCGACGTCCAGAGGGCCAGCATTACGCAGGCTGCAATTACCAGGATGAAGATCGCCGGCCAAGGGTCATCGGTGAACCACGTCATTGCCGCGCGCTCCAAATTCTGCAGGGTAGACAGTGCCCGCCACTCCACAACCAGTGGAAGTGAACCCTGTCCATTCTATGAAGGTTCACAACCTCTGGACACCTGCAGGTCTGAAGCCCGAGTTCTCATCGCTCAGTTCGCTGCTGCGGCCTGAACGCCTGGCCGCAACACGAAGTGCTTTCGCGCAACTTCTTCGTTCCCGCTGCGAAGCTTCATAAAGTAATCGCCGGGCTCGAGCGCGGAATCAAGGCGGAAGAAGAAGTTGCCACGCGACCGCTCGCGGAGGACGACCTGACCGACCTTGCTCACCATCCGTCCGGGAATCAGTTGGTTGTCGTCTTGCGTGTCGTCGGTCGTGCTCTCACACAGCACGCAATCGATCCACATATCTTCGTGCGGCGGGTTCAAGGTCACCTGGGCGACGAGCTGGTCTCCGTGCCGGAACACATTCTGGAAGCTGGCCAGATGTTCTCCGACGAGCGTCTTCCCCAAGTCGAACGCCAGCATTTTATCACATTGCCGGAGCGGCCGTTCGGGGCCGAACAACTGCTGAACTTCTTCATCAGTCAATTCACGCAGGGGAAGTGACCCCTGAGGGCCGCGCATCTGATAGTGATCGAGCAGGTGCTCAGCCTCGATGCCAGCCAGGCAAACCAGGATGGTCGTCAGCGCAAACGTGGCCATTGACCCGAACTGCCCGCGCCAGGCTGAGGCCAGAGACGCGTGGCCTTCACCAGTGCTGCGCGGGGGGACTGCCAGCCGTCCCCCGGTCAACCAGCGCACAAATCGCCAGTTCAAGATGGTCTGTATGTCGGCTTCGTCGAGAAACGCCATGTAGGCGGCCATGATGACGATCGGAAAGATAATCAAACCGAGCGTGAAAACCGTCATGACATGGAAGACCGTTCCTACTGCCAGCATGGGCCATTTTAATTTCCGGTTCCAGATCGTGAAAATGAAGATGAGCTCCCAAAGAAAGGTGATGAAGCATGAGACGCTTATCGCCAGAGGGTGCTGAGACATGTATTCGCCCAGCGAATGCTCATTGTTGAGGTTCGTGATCATCCAGAAAACGAGTTGGTCGCCACTGAAAAATTCGGGAGTATGGAGCTTGGTGATGGCGGCGCCGAAATAGATCATTCCAAACAGGATCTGCGCCAGACGTTGCGGCCAGATCGGCGACCTGAGGTCGGGAAGAGCCGCGGCAGGAGACTCCTGGCGGGCCCGTCGCCGCCGCAGCCAGGCATCGACCGACCATAGGTCGCCGCATGCCGAAACCGACAGCAGCAACAGCAGGTGGTTGGCGATGACCGTATATTTGGAGATCGTGCTGAGCACATCCATCATCATGAAATAAAAGTACAGAACCGTCGTCGCTACCAACGAAAACCGTGTGCGCCATCCAACCGAGGTGGTCACGAGAAACAGCGTCAGAGCCGTAAACAAACCGACGGTCACCGGCCCGGAAAACTCGGGCAAGTAGCCGGGGTAGCCGAAATTCGACGCAATCGGTGCAGGCGACCCGTCGGTCGAATACAACTCGCGGGCCCACGGCCAGCGGCGGACGACGTCGACCAGCAGCACCAGCGGCAGCGAGATTCGCACGAGCGCCAGGCCATACGGAATTTCCTTCGCGAACAGAAAATTCTTGAATTCACCAGCCAGCGATGGAGCCGGCTGCCCGATCGGGGCCACAGTTTCAGTCATGACGGGAGCCTCCTTGCTCAGACGATTTAATTCCCGGACGGAGCCGATGGCGACAAAACCTGCGCGGGCATACCGTTGCCTTCCAATTCCGCGTCTCCCAGGAAATCCCGCCCCGGTTTGTCGTTCGGGTCATAGGTAAACAGCGGCATCCCCAGCGTCGATTGCTGCACCAGCCGGGGATTGTCCATCACTGTCTGATGTGCATGAAACTCGTTGAACGACGTGTAACTTTGTGTCATTGTGCCGTCCGGCAACATCGCAATACGTTTTCGATGATACTTGAAAACGTCCTTGGGATCGTCATACCGCATTTTCCAGAGATTGTCCGGCAAGTTGTACTTTTTGGCCCAGCACTCCTCGATAATGAACAATCGGGCGATCGGCTCGTGTCGTGTGTGTTTCAGGACATTCAACCCCATCGTTCCCGTATGCGCTTGAAATTGATCGTAATTCTCGCGGCCGACGTATCCATACGGGTGAAATTCACCCCAGGGAGCGTGCGTCAGATCGTAGAATTTTTCGTCCTGCCCCTCGGCAATGATGTGCGTGCGAGAATCGAAAGCTGACCAGCCGCAGAACATGTCCCACACGATCATATACATGAGGGGATGCGACGAGGTCTTGAAACGCAAGAAATGGCAGGCATTTCCGTACGTTAATACGCCGGTGTAAAAGACGATAAAGCCGACCGCCAGAACGCGTTTCATCGAACCCGTCCTTCCTAGATCTGGTTCACGAGTGTGAGCCGTCCTGCGCAATCGAATCGCCCGTCGAGGGCCGCGCGGGATGTCGGCGGGAATATGCGCGAACACGACCAACCGGTCAATAGCAATCAGGGCATCTGAGCAAAAAGGCGTCTTCAAACCCAATTCAAGCAATGCTTTGCGACTCATCAGCTGCCGTGGGCCGGCCTCGGGCAGGTGGGGTTGCGCAAAGGCTTCCGACGCCCGATCTACCGCATTGACCTCTTGCGCCGGAACTGTCGATATTCATACCACAATTCCTATCCTCCACAGGGTTCCTGGTGCTGGTATGCGCACAATTCGCGACGGACTGATTTCAATTCTGCTGAGAGAACGCGGTCGCAGTCTGGCCCTTCCGGCTTTATTGGTGGCTTTAGCGACGGTTCCGATGGCGACCGGCTTGTATGCCAAGGATAAGAACAGGCCCGCGAAAGAAATTAAAGTCAAGGACAAAGTCCGCAACAGGCGTAATGAAAATGGCTCAGAAAAGAGCAATGTTGCCGATACTGTCGCCAACAAGGTCGATGAATCGACCCGAATCGCCGGAGCCGTGGCAAATGGCAAACACCCCGTCACGCCTGCCCTCGAAGCCATCCGCGGCAGTCTTGAGGCTGTCCAAAAGCTTCCCGCGTACAGCTGCACCTTCACCAAGCAGGAGCAACTCAAGAAGGGTGAGCCACTGCGGCAAGTCATGTCACTCAAGCTCCGTCGCGAGCCATTCAGCGTGTATTTGAAATATGTCGAGCCCCATGAGGGGCGCGAAGTCATCTTTGTGGAAGGCCGCAACAAGGGGAAACTGCAAGTTCACGAACCCTCTGGCCTGGCATCTGTGGTCGGCACCATCTCGCTCTCTCCCACGGGGGGTGAAGCGCTGAAGGAGAATAAATATCCAGTCACGATGATTGGGATGGAAAAGATGCTCGAAAAACTGATCGAGCAATGTGAGAATGATCTCACACACTCCGATGTCCAGGTCGAACTCTACCCGCAGGCCAAATTGGGCGAGATCGAATGTACGATGTTCGAGATCACTCACCCGCAGCCGCACGAGGCGCTTAAATTTCACAAGTCGCGCATCTATATTGAAAAGAAAACGAAACTTCCCCTGCGGGCCGAGCAGTACGGCTTTCCCAACAAGGCTGGCGAGGAAGCCCCCCTGATTGAAGAGTACATGTACAGCGATGTCACGCCGAATGTCACTCCGACCGACGATGATTTCGATATCCGAAATGACAGGTACGGATTTAAATAGCGATGGCCCTGTCGGGCTGCTTTGACGGCAAACGCCTGTGGGCGATATTTCAAAGCGAGATTATGTCTCGTGGGGGCCGTCACAGGCAGAGCTCTGAGCCCAGCAGACGAAGGCATGCAAAAAGCCCACGCCAATTTGACGTGAGCTTTTTCTTGATGTGGAGGATAGGGGGCTCGAACCCCTGACCTACAGACTGCCAGCCTGTCGCTCTCCCAGCTGAGCTAATCCCCCGCGATCGACAGCTTACGCCGTCGGTCAGTGACTCGCGCAAGTTAGCATTCCCTGCGAATCGTGTCAAGAAGATCGGCGGGGCAATTTTCGACCTGGCTGCACCGCGCGGCGCGGCATGGTTGCTGGCATGCTCTCATTGTCAGTCCTACACGAGTATTGTAATCTTCAGACGCGGATGGCCGATTGACAGGGCGTCACATTGAACCTTCGTGGAGCGAAGCATTTTCCGAATGAACCCCCTATTCGACAGTGTCCTTCCCACATGGTTTTCCAATGATGGTCGCGACCGTGTGCCACCGAAGGGTGTGCGGCGACATGTCGGCGGCTCCGATCCGACACGGCCCGCCCCGAGCGGGCAGTGGTTGCTGATCTTCGCGACAGTCGTGGCCGTGGTGCTCGTGGCCACTTTGATTTTCGGGAACAACAGCGGGGCGCTTGTCGACTACAGTTTTTTCCGCAGTCAACTTGAGCTGGAACCCAAAGGCAACGTCAAGTACGTGTTGTTCAGCGAGAATCGAATTACCGGCGAATGGATCGATCCTCCGATTGATCCTAAGGAAGAGGCAAAGCCGGATGAATCGACAGAATCACGACCGGACGCAACTTCATCGGCCGATTCCAAAACGAAGCAGAAGACGCTCGGGAAGAAGTTCACGACGATTCTGCCGTCGTACGAAGACAAGGAATTGATCCCGCTTTTGCAGCAGCGGCATGTGGCCTTTGCCGCTGAGCCTTCGAAATGGGGGCCGGGCGCCAACCTGTTTATCACGGTCATCATTCCTCTCCTGGTTCTGGGCTTCGTTTGGTTCATGGTGCGGCGTTCAGTCGACCCGCTTGGTCCGGGGGGTATGGCCGGCAGTTTCATTCGCAGCCCCGCCAAGCGCTTCAGTCCGGCTGAGCAGAACAACACGTTTGACGACGTGGCCGGCATGGAGCAATCGAAGCGTGAACTTCAGGAAGTCGTCGAATTCCTCAAGAATCCAGCCAAGTTCCAGCGATTGGGAGCGCAGATTCCCAAGGGTGTGTTGCTGATGGGCCCGCCCGGAACAGGAAAAACCCTGCTGGCCCGCGCCGCCGCGGGAGAAGCCGGAGTTCCGTTCTATTCCATCAACGGTTCAGAGTTCATTCAGATGTTCGTCGGGGTGGGGGCCAGCCGGGTCCGCGACATGTTTCGCACCGCAAAGGAAAACTCCCCGTGTATCTTGTTCATCGACGAAATCGACGCCGTGGGCCGTGTGCGGGGGGCTGGCGTCGGCGGTGGTCATGACGAGCGTGAGCAAACTCTCAATCAGATTCTCAGCGAAATGGACGGGTTTCAGCAGAACGAAGCGGTCATCGTCGTGGCGGCTACCAATCGGCCCGACGTTCTCGACCCAGCCCTGCTGCGTCCCGGCCGGTTTGACCGCCACGTTCCGATCGATCGTCCGACGCGCGAAGGGCGTCTGGGAATTTTAAAGGTGCATACACGTAAGGTGCCCCTGGCCGACGATGTCAACCTCGCCAGGATCGCTGGCAGCACGATTGGCTTTTCGGGAGCTGATCTTCGAAATCTGGTAAATGAGGCGGCGCTCAACGCCGCACGCGACGGGAAAAACCAGGTTGGTGGCACCGATTTCGACACCGCCAAAGACCGTGTGTTGATGGGGCCCAAGCGGGAAGATGTCCTCAATGAAAAGGAGCGAGCCATGACGGCCTTCCATGAGGCCGGTCACGCTCTAATCGCCTGGCTGCTCGTCGAGCTCGATCCTGTTCACAAGGTCACGATCGTGCCCCGCGGACGAGCGCTGGGGGTCACGCAGCTTCTGGCCGATGAAGAGCGGCATCACATCGGCGAACAGCGGCTGCATTCGCAACTCGTTCTGGCGATGGGTGGCCGCGCGGCCGAAAAACTAATGTTCGACGAGTACTCGGCAGGCGCCGAAAACGACATCGAGCAGGCCACCGGAATCGCTCGTCGCATGGTTGCCCACTGGGGCATGAGCGAGACGGTCGGCCCGGTGGCCTTTCACCAGAGCGAAGAGCATCCATTTCTGGGGAAAGAGATTCACGAGTCACGGCAATTCAGTGAAGAAACCGCCCACGTCATTGACCAGGAGGTGCAGCGGTTCATCCACGAGGCCTCGATTCGTGCAACTGAAATTCTTAACAACAACCGAGACAAGCTCGACCAGCTGGCCCTGGCACTCCTTGAGCACGAAGAACTCAGTCAAGAAGAAATGACTGTCATTCTGGGTGAACGGGCGGAAGCCGACAGCCAGGTCAATGCCTCGTGACTGAAACCTGCCAAGGTGCCCTTTTGAAAGCCTTGAATGCCCGAGGCGATTGCGCCCGCCCGTCAGTCGTTGGCTGAATCAAACGGTTCAAAAAGTTCTTGCGGGTCGCGCCGTTTGGGGTCTTCGGCAGGTCGTTCAATTTCAGTGAACATCCGGCGCTCGTTTCGGTCGTCCAGTTCGTGCTGTTGAATCTCGCGGGCGACCGCCCGGGCGTGCTCGGCTTCCGGAGAATCGGTGGCACGAGGTGGGTGGAACAGGCCGCGATCGGCAATTATGAGTGGCGAAAAGACAAAGCCGAGAAATGAACCTCGGACGATGAGCCTGTCGCGCGATGTCGAGCGCAAAAAGAAATCGGCTCCATAGGGGTCCCAGTACACGACCTCCCCGCTGTTTCCATTGGCAATCCGCCACCGCCCGGCGGCGGAGAGAAAGCAATACAGGCCGACATAGGTGAGCAGTGCGAGCAGGATTCCTTTTACGATTCCGCGACGGGCCGCCAGCCATCGTAACAGCCGCTTTCGCTTTCGGTTGTGCAGCAGCTGCGACATGACAATCAGCGCTCCGAGACGTGGCCCGCGGATCCTTCGTTATCGCACAACAGGCGAGATGTATAGTAACCCGCGCGACTTGCCGATTTTGTTTAACATGTGGAAAGTGCCTTGTGGCAGCTGCGAGAAGGCCGGTCCATGCCGCGTGCCGCGTCATTTATAATACTAGCTTCCAGGGGAGGTGAGCAAGAAAAACCTGAATCGTTTCCGATTCAGCACCGGGCGCGTATGGAAAATGCGGGTACGAATATTCGGATCGTATCAATCGCGTGGTCCCGATTAGAACTTAAAGGCCGGGAAAGCCGGAACTATTAACGCCTGTACGCAATTATCCGGGTTGCCAGCCTGGCGCTCGATTCTCAAGAAATGCAGCCAGCCCCTCGCGCGCTTCAGGCGTATCGCGGGCTTGGGCCGACACGGCGATGGCTTCTTCCAGCTGGGCGAGCACGATCGAAGATGTACATGAGTGAAGTTGCTGCTTTGTGACCCGCAATGCACCAGGAGCACCGGACAGAATCGATTGCACCAATTCGTCGGCCGCGTCTTGCAGCTGCGAAGGTTCGACAATTTTCTGACAAATGCCGAACTGCTGAGCGCGAAAGGCTGTGAGCGGCTCACCCGCCAGAAGCATCCAGGCAGACCCCGCCGCGCCGGTTCTGTGTACCAGCAGCGGCGTTACGATCGCCGCTGTGATCCCACGTTTTGGTTCGGGGAGAGAAAACGTGGCGGAATCGGCGGCCAAGACGAGGTCGCATGCGAGAACCAGCCCCAAGCCTCCTGCCACAGCTGGCCCCTGAACAATCGCCACGGTCGGCATTTGAAGTTTGAAAAGCGTCGTCACGACGTCGTGATACAATTGCGTGTCGGCCTGCCAGGCCTGTGCCGCGTCGGGAAGTTTAGCGGTTTCCTGCATCTGCACGAGGTCCATGCCAGCACAAAAGACCGGACCGCTCGCGGCCAGAATGAGACAACGCACATCGGGCTTAATGGCAACTTCCGCAAGGATTGCCAATAGATCGCCCAGGCTTTCGCGGGTGAGTGCATTCCGCTTCTGCGGCCGATTGAGAGTCACCCGCACGACGCCGTCAACGGCGGCAGAAAGAACAACCGGTTGTTCCATGGCTTGTATTGTTCGATTCATGCAGAACGTTTTCAGTGATTGACCGCGTTGCCCGCGTTCTTTGCTCGGGTCGCGGCTAAACGCCAGGGCCGTTCTTCATTCGTCATTTCGTCTGTGCATCTCGGCAAGATTCGGGGGCGCGGGAAGCGGCATTTCCAGAACGGCGGCGCTCAGTACCTTTCCCTGGTTGTCGGTGCGCAGCGACCGGCTGGCACCCCCGGCAAGGATGTCGTGTAAGAGAAAGTTGTACGCCATTATCTCTGGCAAGACGAAACGTTCAACCTGGCGGGGACGCAGCGGCAACAGATACTCAGCCAGTCGCGCTTCGGTCAAATAGCGCCCGAGAAACTCGAACCCGGCAGCGGTGTAGGCGACAACCCCGACATTGGCATGATTCCCTTTGTCCCCCGAACGAGCGTGGGCGATTTCAGCAAGGCGGATCGACATAATCGGATTTCTAATCTGGGAATTTGGATCTCGGAATGACTCGAAATCGCAAGATCCTTCTACGGAGCAGACGAATTCTCTGCGGCAAACATCTCTATCACGGGCTGTAATCTGTGTCGCTCTGCCGTCGTTGGCCAATAGGCGAACACTGGATACGGCTTCGGGCGCGGGCCGGTGTACCCCGTGACGCCGGGCGGTCCTGAGCCTACCAAAGGCGAAAACTCGCGGACGAACCGCTCGACTGCATCACGCGAAGGGTCATGAACGCTGATCCGCAAGACAACTTCCAGAGGATCCTCGGTCTGCCGCCAGACGCCCCGAAGCGTATCGCCGGTTCCCAGGCACTCGATTTGGGTGCGGGCCAGATTCACACCTGCTGCTCGCAGACGCGATAGAATCAGTTCGCCGCAGAGGCGGGCCTTGACGGTCGCCTTGTCACCGCAAATGACGAGTGTGCCAGAAGACATGTATCCGTCGCGATAGGCCATCGAGACTTTGTATCGTGGTGGCGCCGGGTTGCCCCTGGCGCCAGTTACCTCAACGCGATTGGGGCCAGTTTGCGCCAGTCGGACTTGTGAGAAGTCGGCATCGACATCGGGGCTGAGGTAATGTGCCGGATCGCCAATCTCATACACGAGCTGCTCAGCGACCGTTTCGGTTGTGATCGCCCCGCCGGTATCGGCAGGCTTCGTGATAACGATCTGTCCGTCTTCGGAAATCTCGGCAATGGGATATCCCAGGTTGTCGAGCGAAAGGTTTTCCGTCCAGCCCGAGAACATGCCGCCCGAAACCTGAGCGCCGCATTCGATGAGGTGCCCGGCAACGGTGGCGGCCGCCAGGCGGTTCCAGTCGGTCAGTGCCCAGCCGAATTCGTGAACCACGGGGCCGACCGTCAACGAAGCATCGGCGACGCGTCCGGTAATGACAATACGAGCCCCTTGTGACAG
>JAYTRB010000289.1:0-1915 GCA_043746425.1 Planctomycetia bacterium | reverse complement strand
CCTTGCCCTAGAGTGAATCGGGAGCTTCATCCATGCCGCACACTTCCGACTCGGGCCCTGGTTTTCCGCAATTGCGTCTGCGACGCCTGCGGCAGCATCCGGCCTTGCGCGAACTCGTCCGCGAGACAGAACTGACGGTTCGCGATCTGATCCTGCCCCTGTTCGTGCGGCACGGGACCAACACGCGGCAGCCCATCGCGTCAATGCCCGGTCAGGCCCAGGTTTCGCTCGATCTGCTGGCTTCCGACATTCGCGAAATCGCCGATCTGGGAATTCCCGGCGTCATTCTGTTCGGCATTCCGCCGTGGAAAGACGTGAGCGGCTCGGCCGCATCGCGTGACGACGGCATCGTGCAGCAGGCCGTCCGCAAGATCAAAGAGACGTCTCGCGACCTCTTAGTCATCACCGACTTGTGTTTCTGCGAATACACCGATCATGGGCACTGCGGCGTCATCGTCGATCGCGGTGGATTCAGCGACGTCGACAACGACGCCACTCTCGAACTACTGGCGCAACAGACAGTCAGCCATGCCAGGGCCGGGGCCGACGTCATCGCCCCCAGCGGCATGATGGACGGCATGGTCGCCGCCATTCGCAAGGGGCTCGACGCCGCCGGATACGAGCACACGCCCATATTGAGTTACGCGGCTAAATACGCCTCGGCATTTTACGGCCCGTTTCGCGAAGCGGCCGAGAGCACGCCGCAGTTCGGCGACCGCCGCAGCTACCAGATGGACCCCGCCAACGCCCGCGAGGCGCTGCGCGAGGTGGCGCTCGACCTGGCCGAAGGCGCAGATCTCGTGATGGTCAAACCGGCCCTCTCGTATCTGGACGTCATCTGCCGGGTGAAGCAGGCGCACCCGGAAGTGCCGCTGTGCGCGTACAACGTGAGCGGCGAATATTCGATGGTGAAAGCGGCGGCGGCCAACGGCTGGCTCGACGAGCAACGCACGACGCTGGAAATTCTGACGTCGATCAAACGAGCCGGCGCCGACATGATCATCACATACTCAGCAAAAGACGTGGCGCGCTGGGCCGTAATGTAGTCATTCTCGCTCCGCGAGATGAGTGCCAACGGGTCAAGTGTATCCGACGCGTCCAATCAATTTGCAATCTCCAATTGCAATCTCTCGGTCACGTTCGGAATGCTGAAATCTGCTCGAATGCAGTTCTCGTGACTTGTACCTGAGCTCGCCAGCGTTCAGACCGCCGTCTAGTTTTGTCTGAACGTCGGCGACCTCAGCGACGAACACTTTGTCGCGAACCATTCTGTGCTCGTGAGAAATGCGGGTTAAACCTGATATGGAGCGAATTAATTCCCGCTGGTCTTGATTGAAGCCCCCCACCAGTCGAAATTCACCGCCCCTCGCCCCGGTGAGTCATTGGCGAATTACTCGATGGATTCGAGCACGGTGGATAACTCCGCCGCACTGGGGTTCACGATCTCAGCCCACTGCTTAATAACCTCAGTGGTCGCCAATATTCCCACGCCAAGTTCCGTTGCGATCCAGCGGAGAATCAAATGGAAAATCTTCTTGCGGCGCGGATGGCGGAGCAGTGGACTGAAACACTTGGCGATCGACGAAATCTGCATTGGCCGCGGACGACGTTTCCGAACGCTGGTGCTCGATTTGGATACGGGAGCGATCGTATTCGTCGGGAAGGGAAAAGGGGCCGACGCTCTGAATCCCTTCTGGAAACGGCTGAAAGCGTCGCGGGCGAAGATTCAAGCCGTGGCGGCCGACTTGTCTCCGGCATACACCAAAGCGGTTCGGGAGAACCTGCCCGACGCGGCGCTGGTGTACGACCGATTCCATGTCGTGAAGCTGTTCAACGCGAAGCTTTCGGACCTGCGGCGAGAACTGTACCGCGAGGCGACGGATCAACTGGAAAAGCAAGTCCTGAAAGGAACCCG
>JAYTRB010000288.1:0-2211 GCA_043746425.1 Planctomycetia bacterium | reverse complement strand
TCGGGCTCGCATCGGCATCGGGCCGATCTGTGGGGCGTACGACGCCATCGGGACGCAAAGCGCTATTCAAGTCGTGCGCTTCAGGCAAGCGGGGCCGCGCTTCGGCGGGGCGAGGCAGCGAGCCCAACGGGAGAATGCGCGCGGCGCCTCGCGCCGCTTCGCGCTCGTCGCCGACCAACGCAGGCGCGGGAAATCACGGAGGGATCGCCCCGCGTTCGACGTCGCTTTGCAAGCGTTCGTCGGCTGCCAGATCACGTTGCAGACGAAGTTCGTGCATCGTGTCTGCGGTTGACTGGGCGACATCGGCGAGTCGCGGCGTCTCTGAGGAAGCCAGTTCGCGCGACAGAGCCCCCCCATGCTCCGCAGCCACGTCTTGCCGGGCCAGTCGCAGCACGACATCCAAGATCGTCTCAGCCATGATGTTTCCGAATCGTGCAAACGTAATGCGGCAGAGTTGGGCGGGAAGCGGTGTCTGTCTGATGTTTTTTCGTTCACGGGCCAATCCCGCCCCCTGCCCCACCTGGCGAAGGGAAAGAGCGTTACAGACTGCTCCCCGGATTGGTGTGCTCGGTGCGTCAGCGTGCGGTTCGTCTTCTTTCGTTCAATAATGCCTCCAGGACGGCGTTCCGAAACTCGGCCCATTCGCGGCGCTCGACGGCGGATTCGACCTGACGGATGATCGCGGCGTTGCGACGCACCAGGGGATCGTCAGGAAATTCGCCTATGGCGTGGCACTCGTGGTCGAACCGCCATGCGGCCGCATTCGTCGGGCTAAGTTCTCTGGAATTCTCGGGCGTCCCCTTGGGACAGCCGACGCCGGGGAGGCGGCAGGGCGGGCGGGCTGCGGGTGGCCGGACGACCAGCCGGCCGCTGCGTGGCGGATTCTGAATGGGACGCCCGGTGGTCTCGTCGTACACGTACATCAGACATTGCTCGCAAGGGCGATGGGCGACGTGGGGATGGGTCAAGCAGAGCCACATCCCCTCGGTCAGTTTTTTGCGGAGACCTCTTCGTCGGCGAAGGTGGTGATGGCTTCGTAGATGCGTTCAAACAGCTCGGGCCCGAGCGCGGCAAGTGTCTCGGAGTTGATTTCGAGCAACCTGCCCGTGGCATCGGTTAAATCCCACGACACGAGCCGGGCCGCCAGCGCGGCCACAACCAGTCGCGCGGCCGCATCGATTCCCTCTTCGCCACGGGCATTCAGACGCACCGCTTGCAGTGAAAGCCGGCGGCGTTCGGCAGACAGCATGGGGCGAAAGGTGATGAACACCGCGGGATGGGCGCTGGTTTCGGGAATCGATTCTTCGCGAGTGTAGCCGTCGGGAATGAAGGGGGCGGGCATTGTGCGCTCCTGAGAGTCGATGTGTTTTTCACCGCGAGGTGCAGCGAAAGAGTGTGCCCCACGAGGGGGTTGCGTCAGGTGTTTGTGACGACGAGCTCATTGGTGGCACCAGACTTTTTGGCGGTTCCGTCGAGACGGAGGAAGATTTCACCTTTGTCGGCGATGGCAGGGGAATGGTCGGGGAACTGGATCTGGGCGAGGCTGAAGGTGAGGTTGTGCGCACCATTGCTGAACAGCAGACTTCCGGCCGCCGCGCCACCTGTGTTGGCGCCGTAGAGATCGGTGTCGTCGGCCGTAAAAGGAACGACACATTTCAGGCCGATCGTGCGGTCGGTGGGGTACAGATCGCTCGCTGTCTGGCTGTTCGAAAAGCGGGCCCGCAGGTGGTTGTCGACAACCAGTTCGAATTCGGTGACGACCCGCAAAGCCGAGTTGAGCGTGACTGCGCAGTCTTGCCAGATATACGGCGTCTCGGTGGGAAGCGCGATCGCAGGAAAGACCGCGGGGCTGCTCGACTCGGTTTCGCCGATCAGATCGAGGGCCAGTTCGAGCAGGCCCGACGCGCGGGCCTTGAAGGTTGCGCGATTGACCTTGCACGCGCCATACACGAAGCGGCTGGCGATTCTTTCGAGCAGCACGTCGAACGCAGGGAGCGCCTCGGCGAGCGTGTAGGTCGGAGATGATCCGCCCCCCAGGATGCGCGGGAGCAGCAGATCGAGCAGACTCTTTGAGCAGTGAAAATGAATCGTCCCCTGGACGGTATACGTGCCGTCGCGGGTGCGCTCGGCGGGGTGCGAGCGGGTTCCGCGAATGCCGGCCGTTTCCAGAATCGTCTGCGTGCGGCCCAGGCTTTCACGGACAAATTCATA
>JAYTRB010000287.1:0-9820 GCA_043746425.1 Planctomycetia bacterium | reverse complement strand
CAGCCTCAAGTCTTGATTCGTAAGAAATCAGGCATTGATGTGAGTTTTGCAGCATTTTTAGGGCGATTTCAAGGTGGTATGTCGAGCGCGGGCGGTTGGGCGCGGTTTTTGCATATTGGGGCAGACCCAGCCTGTACCGACATCATGAAGGAAATCGATCACAATGACTGCAGGTCCCCTCTGCCTCCCACGGTTTTACGTCCAGCAGACAAGTCACACGCCGGAAATGGCCGATGGTCGTCGGATGCCGCAGCAGGTAAGTAGCGGCCATTGCGACTCAACCGCCTCCCGAGGGAAGCATAACTCTGCCGTCGCGGCCTCCCCGCGCCGGGCCTGGTACTTGCCCTTCAAGCATGCTGGCGATTTTCTGTTCGCCATCGGGCTTCTGGCATTATCGTTTCCTGTTATTCTGCTGGGGGCACTGCTTGTCAAACTGACGTCGCGCGGCCCAGCATTTTATCGGCAGGTACGTGTGGGAAAAGACGGGCGGCTGTTTACGCTTCTCAAGTTGCGCACGATGCGGCAGGATGCGGAAGCCGAAACCGGGCCTGTCTGGTCGACCGGGAATGATCCGCGCGTCACCTGTGTGGGGAAGCTGCTGCGTCATACGCACATCGATGAGTTCCCCCAACTTTGGAACGTGGCCCTGGGGCAGATGAGCCTGGTGGGTCCGCGACCCGAACGGCCCGAATTTGTCGCCAGGCTCGATCAGGAGATTCCCTTCTACCGACACCGGCTGAAAGTCCGACCGGGAATTACCGGCTTGGCCCAGATGCGTCTCCCTCCCGACGCAAGTCTCGAATGCGTCCGCCGTAAACTGGTTCACGATGTGTATTACGTCCAGCATGTCAATCCTGCGATCGATCTGAAGTTGCTGGTGTTGACCGCATGGCGCCTCGTCAACGAACTGGGCCGCTACGGCTGGCGGTGCTTCACCTTGCCGGCCGCCGAAGAAATCGAACAAGCGTATCGACACGTTCTTGGCATTCCGAATTGTGAATCAGAAAAAGGTGGTGAGTCGCTAGACGCAATCGCAGATGCCAGCAAAGACACGGTGGCTGAGATGCCACGTCAGGTTGGTTTCGAACAAGCCCGTTGAGCCAGCATCCTGGCCAGCTCAACCGACCCGCTTGTGAGCGTTGCTGGTTGAAGTCTCTGGATAGGAACCGATTGCCTCAAGCGGGCCACAGTGCGCCCGGTCGAATACGGCACCATTCGGCACACGAGATTGAAATACTTCTTTTGAGACCTGGACCGGCTCCTTGCGCAAATCAAAGTTTTCAAGCCGTTTGGCAGTCTTCTGCTGGGCAGACGGGTTCGCTTTGGAATCCTCGGCTGCCACAGACGCATTTAGATCAAGACCGACGCAGAACAGCGTCGCCCCTCGGGACACGTTACGGCTTGCCGCGGCGAATCGGAATATTAAATCTACAGACGTTTCAGGCCTGCCATCTGAGTGGTGAACCGATGGAAAGACTCTTTCGGTTGCGGTAGCGTCGTTCGGCCGTTTCTACAGACGCCCAGTACGCGCAACATATGCCCCATATCACTTCGGGAAGATAGTCGGAGGGAGTTCAGCGATTGGAATCTCAGCCGGCATTACGCGCCGCCGAATTCTGTCGCCGGGCACGCGTTTTCGGAATACTCTTCCACCGCCGATGGACCCAGAAATATTGTTCGGGAGCGCGGCGGACGACCTGTTCAAGAGCGGTCGTGTAGCGCTGTGTCATTTCGCGAAGCGCGTCAGCCGAATCGAAATCAATCGGGTCGATGACGTCTTCGCAGCCGAGTTCAAAGCGCGGCCAGCCATTGGGCAGGATTTCATTTTCGAGCCGGCGGGCGTAGCCCACGCAGATCAGTGCTTTGTATTCCATCGCCAGAAGGGCAATCGACTTGAATGTCGAAGCCGGCCGCCCGAAGAAATCGACGAACAATCCCGAGGAACCGGCATCCTGATCTCCCAGCATGGCCAGGGCACCGTTTCGCTCCAGCCGGGCGATCATCTCGCCCCCCCCGCCTTTTTTGGAAATGGGTCGGTGTCCGGTGTACTTGCGGAACCCGAGGAACCAGCGGTTGAGATAGGGATTGTCGAGCTCGCGGGCGACGAGTCCCATTTTGAAACCGAAGAGCCCAAAGATCGACACGGCCATTTCCCAATTGCCGAAGTGGCCCGAGAGCAAAATCACAGGCCGCCCTGAACTGAGGGCCCGCACCACTTGGGGCTTGTTCCGAAACGAGACTGCCGCGACGACATTGTCGAGCCGCAGCTTGCGCGGGAGAAGTATGATTTCGGTGACCATGCGGAACAGACTCACCCACATTCGGAAGATCATCCGTTCGATTTGCGCATCGCTGTAGCGCTCTCCAAAGGCGGCGCGAATGTTGTCGCGGGCCACGCCGAAGCGAGTCATCTTGCGCGGCAAACCATAATGCACAATGCCGGCCAAACCTGTGGCGAGGCGTGCGCACATCCGCGGCGACAGCGCCTGCACACAGCAGACGATGACCCGAAAGGCGAGATACTCCGCAAGATGCCGCAGGCGCTTCGAGCGCATTGAATGCATCACTCCTTTGAAAAACGCCCCCGCTACCGAGCGATGGTGGCGGCCTGGTTCATTCCCGAACCAAAGGGCGAAGTGTCGCTGGAATTGGGGTTTACGTCAATGTGGATGTTTGGTCGTGGGCCGCTTTCATCGTCGCCCTTTGAAAAAATCCAGGGCCGATCTGCCACAATCGAGTCAACCAGTGCGAAGCGTTTCATTCGGTCTGATGTTGCCAAAAAGCCAGTGTCGTGGCTCAAAATCACGTGGCATTTCTGCCGGATTGGCGACTATAATCAAATGCCTTGTCTGGTTGATATGACGAATTCGCGCTCAACAGCCTTTTCGCTCTCTCTTCATATGTGGTTGAGCGGTTTTAAATCCCGCAGAGAAAGTTCTTGCAGTGAGTGATCCGTACGCGAACGAGACGCTCGTCAAAGAGCCTGAAGGGGTGGCCAGCCACTCGGGAGGCGCCGCGGCACTGAGCAAGAAAGTGCAGTCGCTTCGTCTTTCAGAAGCAGCCCTTCGCGAACGCTCGGGCAGCTCGAAGCTGGCGTGGTTCTTGTGCTTCATCTTCGCCAGTTCCACGGCGTACTTCGCTTGGCAGGTTTATGGGACACAAATTGCTCGGGAGTCAGAAGAAGTGACGGACGCGGCCGTTGACAAAGCGGTCGATCAGCCAATTCAGAAGGTTGCAAAATCAGAGAGCTCCAAAAATGGCGGGGTCGTTCTTGAGTCGACCGGGTATGTCGTTCCTGCGCATCAGATTCTCGTCAGTCCTAAGGTGAACGGCATGGTCAAGTACTTGCGGGTGCATAAGCGCGACCAGCCGACCGCTGAAGGGCTTGTGCTCGAAGAGGGGTTGCGTGTCACCAAGGGAGACATTCTCGCGCAGCTTGAATCGACCGATTACGAATCAGACGTGGCCCGTTGTCAGGCAGTTCTGGCCTCCTCCGAGCAAAAACTTTCGACCGAGCGCAAGAATCTTCCGCAGGAGATCGACCGCGCCTCGGCCGAATTGAACGAGGCTATTACGCAGCGCAATTTTTCGAAAGGCGCTCACGAACGGAATGTGAAACTGGCAAAGTCGGGTGCTGTCAGTCCCAACGAACTGGAAAAGTCGCTGAGCGATTACGATGCCGCCAAGCACCGGGTTGAGCGGCTCGAACGGGCTCTCGACATCATTCGCGGACCGCGGGCCGAGCGGATCAAAGTGGCCGAAGCCGACGTTAACTCGGCGCGGGCCGATCTCGTCAAAGCCGAGTGGCGGCTCGACAACTGCACCATCGTGGCTCCCATTACTGGGACGATCCTTAAGAAAAATGTCGAAGAAGGAAACATCGTGAACCCCGTGGCCTTCAATGGAAGCTTCAGCGTTTGCGACATGGCCGATCTTTCAGATTTGGAGGTCGACCTGAGCATACAGGAACGAGACATTGCGCAGGTATTCGTCAATCAGCGGTGCGTCGTGCGGCCGAAAGCCTACTCTGACCGGCCGTACGCGGGCCGTGTGTCGCGACTGATGCCCATCGCCGACCGGGCAAAAGGATCGATTTCAGTGCGTGTCAAAGTCCGGATTCCGGCCGACGAAGAGGGCGTGTACGTGAAACCCGAAATGACAGCGGTGGTCGCGTTTTACGCGGAAGATGCGAAATTGCCCGTCGCGCCCTCGGCCGCAGATGCTGCCGAATCAGCGCCGAGCCAATAAATTGCCGGCCGTTAGACGAGCGCACGACAAAAGGTGATGGGCCGCTAAGAAACGCAGTTGAACCGAAATATATCAGTTGCCCGAAGCGAAATTTCGTACCGTCGGCCTCTGGCGTATGATCGCCTTTCTACTTTGCCGGCGTGGCGAGTGCATTCTGGGCCGGGCGGGATTTTTCAACAGTCAGCTTTGCAACGACGGCCAATCGAGCAGCGGACGTGTCGGAGGCAAGTTTCGCGGCGGCCGTGGCCGCTTCGATGGCTTTGACCATTTCAGGGGTCGGGTTCATTTCAGCAACTGCTTTGTCGGCCGCGGCTTTCAGGGTGGCAGATTGATCGGTCGTCGTTTTCAGTTTTGCGGCAGAATCGGCCGCGGCTTTCTCGGCAGCAGACTTTTCGCTGGTCGCCGTGTCGACTGTGGTCTTAACGGCGGCGTGAACCTTCTCGGCGGCTTGAAAAGCTTCTAGTTTGGCGGGAACATCTTTCTTGTCCTCGGCTTTCTCGGCGGCTTCCTTTTCGATTTTCGCCTTTTCGAGGGCTGCGACGGCAATGGTCAGCGCCGCATCGGCGGCTTTCAAGGACTCGGTCTTGGCCGCGGCCAGTTTGTCGGCATCGACTTTGGCGGTTTGTGCGGCGACCGCGGCCGCCTGGGCGTCAGTCGCGGCTTTCACCGCGGCATCGGCGGCTGCCTTTTTATCGGTGACGATTTTCTGCAGCGCGGCCAGTTGGGCTGTCGCCTGGTCGGCGGCGGCTTGTGCGGCGGCGGCGGCTTTCGTGGCTTCGTCGAGTCGCGCGGCCAGGGGAAGGGGGTTCGTCACCAGACTGGGGCGCGCTCTTCCATCTTTGGCGTCGAAAATGCGAATGACCCCCGTCCAATCGCCGGCGAGAACAGTTGCGGTCGGTTCGGAATAGGCGACGCGCAATCCCAGGTCGCTCTGCGCGGCAAAGGCCAGCACCTGGGCGCCGTTTTGATCCCAGAGTTTGCTGACGCGGTCGCGACCGTTCGAGACAAGCCGCCCGTCGCGAAGGAAGTGGACGGCCGAGGCGCCGCCGCCATGCGCACCCCAGGCTTTGATCTGTGTGCCATTTGTCATTTCCCAAAGGCGAATCGTCGTGTCTTCGCTGGCGCTGGCGAGGACGTTGGCATCGACGCGCCAGCTCACGTTCGTGACGGCGGCACCGTGTCCATTGAGGACGTAGAATTCGCGGCCGGTGTTGGCCTCCCATACCACCAGGCCGTTCGACCTGTCGCCGGTCGCGAGGAGTACGCCATCGGGGCTGAACTCGACGGCGGTGATCCAATCGGTGTGTTTCTTCATTTCCAACTGCAGTTCGCCATCGGCAGTCGAATAGACGCGGACCAGTTTTTTGGGTCCGCCCAAGGCGATCTGGCCGTGGTTGGGGCTGATGTCGGCCCCCAGGACGGCATCGGTTTCGGCCCCAATTTCAAAGACTCGCTGGCCCGTTTGGACGTCGAACACGACGACCCGTCCCGATTGACCGCCGCGCCCGCCGCCAGCTAAAAGCAGTGCGCCATTGCGGCTGAATCGCAACACATGCACAGTTCCTTCAGGAAACGGGAGGACGCCGGCAAGAGTGAAATCTTCGAGATTGTAGAGCAGCACCTGGCGGTGTCCTGAGACAGCCGCCAGTGGCGCCCAAGGGCTGGTCGTCAGAGCCGTGACGGCGTTTCCTCGCGGCGAGAGGGCGAGCGGTTCGGTTGAGAGATTCTCGGGCATCGGCGGAGGACCGGCGGGTCGATCGCCGGAAATCTCAGTCGTATTCAGCGAGAGAGTCGCCTTTTTCTTAATCTTGACCTGGCTGTCTTTGTTTTCGAGAGCGCCTCCTTCGATCCACTTCTGGATGATGGCGAGCATTTCGTCGGCGAGCTTGGGCTCTTTGGGAGGCATCGCCGGTTGCTCTTTGTGCGTGACGAGCGCCCACAGCCGGCTGCCGTCAAGGTCGCCCGGTTCAATGACCGCGCCCGAAGCTCCGCCAGTAATCGAGGCCGAGAAGTTCTCGAGCACGAGGCCCCCTTTGGCTTCGCCGGCGGAATGGCATGTGCCGCATTTGGCGCGAAAGATCGGCAAGACGTGATCTTGAAACGTCACCTTCTCGGCCGGTTTTGCCTCTTCGGCCCACGCCGGTGAGCTTCCGAAGGCCAGCCCTGCCAACATGAAGCAAGCGAGAAATGTGCAATTCCAGCCGGCAGAAGTTGAAAGCCGCGACATCTTTTTGATCCCTGTAATTCTGAGTGACTCCAGTCAGTCCTGCACGCGAAACGCAACATTCAATGGTTGAAAATAAACTCGCGGCTATTGAGGAGCGCCCAGTACAGGTCGTCGAGAGTTTTCTTGAGGTCGCTGCCGGGAGCGACGAGGGGTTTGAAGCCCTCGATTTCCTGAGGCGTGGGTTTGCGCGCAAAGCACGTGATGTAGAGACGTTCGAGAATGGCGAGTGGTTCGAGCTTTTCGGCGATGAGCTTGTCGACCACGCCACCCGCTTGAATCTTGTTGTTGACCGTATCGCCGTTGAGCAGATGCAGGGCCTGCGACAGTGTTGGTTCCATTTTCACCTCGCAGGAGCAAACCGTCTCGCGCGTCGCGCGGCCGAAAGTGGTCAGGAAGTATGTCGACGTGTTGCCGTCAGCAATTTGAATTGCCCGGGCACCTACCGGCAGTCCCTGAAACTTATCTTTGGTGTTCGTCACCTGGCTGATGCAGTCGAGCAGCGACTCGGCTTTGATACGCCGTAAATTGGCGTGGGCGAAATTCTTCTCGTCCTGCATGTTGGATTCATTGCGCTGGGTAGAACGCTGATAGGTCTGCGACCGGCAAATGTCGCGGACGAGCTGTTTGAAGTCGTAATTCGTCGCGGTAAAGCGCTTGGCCAACTCGGCCAGCAGTTCGGGATTTGATGCGGGGTTGCTGATTCGCACATCGTCGACCGGGTCAATGATTCCGGGGCCGAAGAAGTGGGCCCAGACCCGGTTTGCGAAATTGGATGCAAAGTACGGATTCTGAGAAGAGGCGAGCCAGTTGGCCAGGACGATCCGGCGGTCTTTGCCCGCCACGTCGGCCGGCCCGCCACCAAGGAATCGGGGGGCCATGACCCGTCCGCCGACCGGGTGCGCCACTTCGCCACCGCCCGAATTGAAAACAATTGTCTCGCGATAGTCTTCGCCTCCCTTGCGGCCAATCTGCGAGAAAAACGCGGCGAAGCTGTAATAGTCGTCTTGCGTCCAGCGGTCGAAGGGGTGATTGTGGCACTGCGCACATTGAATGCGCATCCCCATAAAGACCTGGGCCACATTCTCGGCGACTTTCAAGGTGTCGGTTTCATTCTGATAGTAATTCGTCTGCGGAACCTTGAACGTCCCCCCGTTTGCCCCGAGCAGATTCTGCACCATTTTGTCCATGGGGACATTCCGCCCAATCTGATCGGCCAGCCAGTTGTAATACTGAAGCATCGCCTTATAGCTGATCTGGACCGACGAGCGGACCATCAACCACTCGGCCCAGTAGCCGACCCAGATTTCGGTGAATTCCTTGCGTTCCACCAGTTCATCGATGAGCTTGTTCCGCTTCTGGGCATCGGTGCTCGACATGAAGGCCATGTATGCGTCGTACGAGGGAAGCGTGCCGGTAAGATCGAGATAGATGCGGCGCAGAAACGTTTCGTCATCGCATATTCCCGACGGAGCGATGCGCAGCTTCTTGAGCTTTTCGTTGACCAGCTCATCGACGTAGTTGACCGGGGTCGTCGGCGGGAAAGCGAACTTGAGCCCCTTGGGCAGAATGATGTACTGCGAGCCGACGGTGTGCGTTGAGAACCGGGCCATGAGAAACGCCTCGCCGCGCTTGCCCGCGGTAACAAGTCCATTTTCATTGATGGAGGCCGAGTTGTCGTTGTTCGAGAGGAAGAGGGCCAATGACGTGACGTCGCGGTCAGTGCCATCTGAGTAATGCGCAACGACCGAAGCCTGTTGCGTAGCTCCTTCGCCGTCGAGTACCGCTTGTTTCGGATAGATTTCGAGGCCGGTGCAGGTGGGAATAGCAGGCGGATCGGAAGGACAGCCCGCGGCGATCCAGCCTACGAGGTTCTGGCAGAGCTCGCTTTCGGGAGCGAAGCGCTTGCCGCCTGTGTGTGGAACAGTGCCTGTCGATTTTTCAACGGCGAGGCTGGCCTGAGGGACGGCCAGATCGAGCCGACGGCCGCTGAGCTCCCGCGCCAGCCGATGGTGATCGCCATCGGGATCATAGCCGAACAGCGAAAGCCGAAAGCCGTCTTTGCCGCGCGCCGCGCCGTGGCACGATCCGCTGTTGCAGCCTGACTTCATGAAAATCGGCATGACGTCGAGCTTAAAGCTGATCGCACGGGGCTGTGCGGCCTGTTCGACCTTAACAGGCACGGCCAGCGCCTTTCCTCCGAATTCAACCTTGAGTTCGGTCTGGCCATCAGCGGCAGGCCAGAGCGTGTTGCCATCCCGGCGGACAAGGGCCGGGTTGGCCAGAGTCCAGGTCGCCTCGCCCGAAACATCGCGGGTAATGCCGTCGGTGTAGACCGCCTGTACGATGACGAGTTGCCGAGCTTTGGCCGTCGTCAGGGTCACCTGCTGCGGATAAATACGCAATGACTCTACAGTCGCCTCTTGAGCCGCAGCGGAAATGGCCGTCGCGCCCACGAAGACGATGGTCAGCAGTAAATTTTTGAAGCGAATCATGGTTTTGTCCTGAACCGACATTGCTCTTCTTGAATTACAATTAGTATGCATCACAGGCATTCGACGGGATTTGTTGTTCAGGCAGTTGCCTGTCTGTTCACTTCGTGCGGTGCAAGCTGGAAAATTGCAACCACATTAATCAATTGCCAGACGGGGCCGGGGGCAGCGCCTTTTTGGCCTTTTCGCGTTCCTGCTGCTCAAGGCGGAGTTGCTCGAGCCGTGAAAGACGCTTGGGCATCGGCGCTTGTTCGGGGGGCTTTTCGGCGGCGACGGGCGTGGGTGGCGGCGGCGCGTCTTTCTTGGGTGGCAGGGGGACGTCGATTCGTAATTTCCCCGTACCAATGTTGTGGATGACGGCTTCGCCGTTTTCCATCACGACCACGCGGCAGAAGAGGTTTGCGTGATTTCCGGCAGGGGTTGTGGCGTCGGTCGTGATCTTGAAGACGAGGTCCTTGGTTTCTTTCGTGGCTTCTTGCGTTGTCGTCAGAGCCTTGTTCGGCAGTCCGATCAGATCAACTTTGGCCGTCCCCGGGAAGTCGTACTGCTTCGTCATGTGTACCACCATCTCGGTCTCTTTGCCCTGTTCGACAGCCGACTGCTCGAACGCCAGAGTGACGTACATTTCGGCAATGCGCAGATTTGCAAAGGGCGTCGAGACCATCACGCTGCCCGTTCCCGCGTTCGATTCGCCGCGAATGGCAATCTTCCAAGTGGCCAGTTCGGCATTCCCCGCGGCGTTCATGGGGATGAAGGCTTCGGTCTGCCCCTCGGCAATTGCCACCGAGCCGCTGGCGCCGATTCCGGGAGGGAGCCAGAGCATGTCGATCTTGATGGGCGCCTTGAAGCCCTCTTT
>JAYTRB010000286.1:0-4316 GCA_043746425.1 Planctomycetia bacterium | reverse complement strand
CAAGAGGGGAAGGGCCCACGTCCAGTACCACGGGTTAAGAGTTGGCAGCAGCAACCAGAACCAGGCCACGGTCAAAAACGCGGCTGAAAGCCATGCACCTGGTTCTTCAACGTGCCTTGCTCTCGCTGCCAGCCACACGGCCAGCACGACAAAACCAACCGAGGTCGCCGCTCTCGTCAGGAAAAAAGGGATTCTACGGGCGTCGATTCCCAGCAGTGGCTTGGCGAATTGAATGAGGCTGAGCCGCCATTTCTCGGGAATAACCGAAAACCAAGCGACTTCGCCCCGCGGAAGCTGGGCTGTCGGCCGAATGTTTTCGATCAGGATCAGGAACAGGAAATCATTCATTTCCCATTCGCCGAGAAAGGCTTGCAGACTTTCGCTGGGATCACGCGGCTCGAGGCTCACCTGCTGCGGCGGTACAGGAGGAGAATCGTCTGTTCGAAGCGCCACCTGGACCGGGTCGAAGTCAATCGTCGTTTCAGCGCCTGGCGCCGAACGCGAATGGGGAAGCATGGGCCAAGCCAGTGGTGTCAGACCAACCGCAAATGTCAGGCACGAAATGAGGGCACACCTCCAGCCCTGCTTCCTTTGAAAACTGACGACGAACAGGGGAAGAAGAATGACGGGATAGAGCTTCGCTCCGCAGGCCAGCGCCAAGACGGCTGAAGCGCCCGCTGCGCTCCACCATCGTGGCCAGTGGGTCTGGGGAGCGAACAGCCCTCTGACAGCCAGAGAGATGGCCAGTGTGGTCAGAAAGTACGCCAATGCATCGAGATGCCCGCTGTTCGCAATCTCCTTGACGACCAGTGGGCACCATGCGTAGACCACTGACAAGCCGACGGGGCGATCCGTGAATCGCAGCAGGCGAATAACCAACAGCAACGTTGCCAGATCGAAGCCGACAAACCACGCCTTCATCAACGTCAGCCGAACGAAAAGTGACGCCGTTCGCGGAGTCGCCCAGGCACACAGAGCGAAAATCGCTTGACTGACAGGCGGATAAATCGTCGGCAGTTCGCCGAAATGGACTTTTTTCAACACGGTTGTCATCTCGGGCGCACTGTCTCGGAGCCTGACCAGACAGGCCAGATCGTCTGGCAGTTCGGTCTGGGGATCGGCTGCGAGAACCTGCTGCGGACTGTACCGAAAAGGACTGATCCCCTGCGTGAGCACTGAACCATCCCACAGGTAGCGATAGAGGTCGATTTCTTCGATGGGATCAGACAGCAACAGAGTCAGTCGAAACACGATGCCGGCTCCGACAACCAGCCCCAGCAGGGGGCCCCCCTGGGTCGCGCGGGCGGCCACCCGGATCGCGAGAAGATAAACGGCGAATGTCGCGGCGAATAGCGCTAAAAGAGTCAGCAGCGAGTGCCCGCCGGTTCCCGCTTCGTGCAGACTTTGAGAACTGCACACAACCGTCAGATACGCCAGCTCCGAGATGCAGGCCAGGCCGGCCAACGTCGCCAGATTTCTTCGGCCCGAGTTCTCTGCCATCGATCGCTTCATTGGGCAGAGCCCCGCGGTCGACAGAGCCATCCGTATTTTGCGATCACGTACAGAATCTTGCAGCCGGCCCGGATTGACCCCCATACTGTTCCGCTGATTTTGCTCTGGCCGACCCGACGACGGTAAGGGACTGGGACTTCGATTGTCCGCAACCTGTCGCGCGCAGCTTTGATCTGCATTTCGATGGTCCAGCCGAAATTACGGTCGGTCATTTGCAATGCGCAGAGACGCCGATAATCGATTGCCCGAAACGGACCCAGATCGGTGTAACGGGTTTGGAACAGTATGCGCATCAATAAGCACGCCAGCCGATTCCCGAATACGCTCTGTGCGGGCATCGCGCCGGGTTCGCGCTGGCCAAGAAGTCGCGAACCGAGAACGAAGTCAGCCGTACCAGAGAAAATCGGTTGCACCAGACCGAGCAAAGCCGCCGGGTCGTCGCTGTAGTCTGCGTCCAGAAAAACGACGACCGCCGGGGGTGGCTGTCCGGCGACATTGAGTTTTTCGATAGTTTCCATTCCTTGGAGACAAGCCGCACCATAACCGCGTCGCGGCTCAGAAACAGGCATCGCCCCCATCGCCCGGGCGACACGGGCCGTGCCGTCGGTTGAACCGTTATCGACGACGATGACGCGCCCCACCGGCGGAAGATCGTACAGAACGAGCGGAAGCGACGCTTCTTCGTTCAGAGCGGGAATAATGACCGTCACGCGCGACAGATCGATCATGTCGCAGCCACCAGCGGGCATGTCATGCATCAATTCCGCGATAATAGGACTCCTGTTCTGGCGCTGTTCCTGGCGACCGCGCAAGCCTCAGGAATTACGGCGTGGGCTGGTCGCACGTGCCGTTCGACGGTTTGTAGGCGAGCACGTTAACGCTCAACAGGTTTTCAACTCCCGGCACCATCGTCGAGCCAGACAGTTCCACCATCAACCGGGCCGTCTCAGGGTGACGGTCAATGCGAATGTCTGAAAAGCCCGCGTGTTCGAGTCGTCGGAGGTAGTCATCGAGAACGAGCGCCCCCCCGATGCAGCCCACGATGGCGTTCAGGTCGCGCCGCACGCTTTCAGGAGGCTCAACCGTCCAGGCCATGTCTGAAACGGCCAGCTTGCCTCCTGGCTTGAGGACGCGATGAATCTCACGCAGAGCGCGATCTTTGTCATGACAGAGATTCAAGACGCAGTTGCTCAGCACGACGTCAAAAAGTCCATCTGCAACAGGCAACGATTCAATGTCGCCTTTGTGAAATTCGACGTTTTCGAGGCCGGCGCTTGCGGCATTTTTACGCGCCCGCTGCAGCATGGCGTCGGTCATGTCGATGCCGACCACTTGACCCTCTGGCCCCACCTTCCGTGCCGCCAGCAAGACGTCAAACCCGGCGCCGCTCCCGAGGTCGAGCACCGACTGCCCCGGCTTGAGCTCCGCCAGGACTTGCGGATTGCCGCAAGAGAGCCCCAGGTTCGTTCCGCCAGGCAACGCGTTCAGCTCCTCGTCTGAATAGCCGCAAGCCAAAGCCAATTCTTCGGCGTGCGGCGTGCAGCCGCAGAGCGATCCGCAAGTCGCCGTGCCAGCGGCTACCTCGGCATATCGCAGTTCGACAAATTGCTTCAATTCACTGGAGATAGTCATCACTGGGGGTCCTGTGCATGTTCGTCTCCGTCCGGCGGTGTCGACGGGGGAGGCAGGGGTGGGGTGGTTTCTTTCCCGGAGCGATCGTTCAAGCTCCAGTCGTAATCGCCAAAGCTGGCATGCCATGCGCTCTGGCCGGGGGGGCGACGGGGCATGTTGTCTGGCAAATAAGGAACAATGCTTTCCAGCATTTCGGCCTGAGACGTCCCAAAGTCGGTGCCATACCACTTCAATATCGGCGACAGCTTTAATTGCCCGGTGAGGGGGTCGAATGCCAGCTTTTGCGGATCGGCGAAGAAGTTTCGGGAGTTTTCGTGGAGCTGGTGTTCAAGATCGGAGGACACATAAGCTCGATTGAGCAGCCGCGGGCAGCCGCGCGAGGCGCACACGATGGCGAAGTGAATTCGCGGCTCATGCAATGGCCGCAGCATTTGATGCTCGATGTGGCCCAGGGAATAGTCGCTGTCGCCGACGTGAAGCAACAGGTCTGTCCAGATATTGAAGCTGGCTGGTCGCGACGTATTGTCATGCATGCCGGCAGTCGGGTAGTCGCCGAGGATTCCGCGGATGGTGAGGGCATTGTAGGCGTTGATCCAGAATGCAAGCCGCGCCTCGCGGCCTGTTTCGAGACGCGGGGCGGCGCGCGACAGCGCGTCGAGATACGCATCGAGCGCCCCCACATCAACCGTATTTTCCCTCCAGCCAATGTAATCGACGTTGCCGGCTTCATCCACGTAGCGCCGCAGCAAGCGATCCCAGTCCTGATGTTCGACTTTGTCCATCGAGACCAGTTCCATCGCGGGCCACGCCCGTCCCAGCACGATTTGTCGCCCGCGGACAACCTCGCCAGACATTGCAAACAGAACGCCGAACAGGGCCAGCACTGTCAAGGCGCAAACAGCTTTGGAAAGGCGAGAGTTTCCTCGGATTTGGTAGTGGGCCAAAGCGCTCATTTCTCGTCAGCCTGTTCCTGCGGGTCGTTGGAATACACAAAGTCTTTCCCGGCCGCCTTGGAATGACACTCGATGCACGATGTGGCGACCTTGCCGGCCATTGGCTTCTTCCCCTCCTTCTCTGAAGTGCGGGCGATCGAGCCATCGGGCAGGTACTTGAGCCAGTACCAGTCATTATGCTGCGGGTCGGCCCCTTTGGAGCGGTACATCACGCTGATG
>JAYTRB010000285.1:0-4610 GCA_043746425.1 Planctomycetia bacterium | reverse complement strand
GGGACGGGCGTCGTCCCGCACGGCGAATTCGGTTTAAGACGGGCAGTTCGCTCGCACTTCAATTTCAGCCCGATTTCTCAAGGGAATCGGGCTGTTTGTTTAAGTCCTGCGCGATGCCGCTGGTTTCTCAAGCTTTCGCGGTTAAAATGAACGTAAATTCGGCCCGTGGCCAGCCGATGAATCGACTTTTCGTCTGGAGTTGCCAGCATTGAAAATGAGGACCCGCTGATGGCCGGTCTGTATAACATGACTTAACAAGTCCAGGAGCTCTAGGTGCGCGTCATTGCTTCCTCGAATTACGACCAGAATTGGGATCTTGATTCATTACTGCCGTCCCCGGCCGGGGATGCGTTTCCAAAGATTGTCGAGTCCTTTCGTTGCGATTTACAGTCGCTGTCAACGAGGTCGCAGGATTTGCCAAGGGTCAACGCCGCAAACGCGGCGGCTTGGGGTGGATTTCTGCGCGAGTGCGAGCGGCTGGAGATGCAAGCGACTGACTTGGCGGCGTTTATCGGGTGCCACGCAGCGGCCGATGCCGGGAATAAACTGTATCGGCAATTTGAAGCCGCGCTCTCGGCCCTCGATCCGTTGCGCGAACGGATTTCGACGAATCTGGAATTCGCCCTTCGCGACGCCCCCGATGCCGATTTTGAAGCCTTAATTGCCGCCGACGAAACGCTGGCCAAGATTGCGTTTTTCCTTGCCCAGAGGCGAAAAAATTCCCGGTTACGGCTGTCCCGCCCAGAGGAGTCGCTGGCGGCTGAACTGGCTGTGGATGGGATTCATGCGTGGGGCCGACTGTACGACCGAATCTCGGGGGAGTTGCGCATTAAAGTCATGGAAAAGGGAGAGGTGGTCGAAAAGTCACCGGGCCAGATTCGGTTCGATTCTGCCGAGCGATCGGTTCGGCAGAACAATTTTTATGCGGCCGAGCGGGCCTGGAAAACAATCGCCGACAGTTGTGCCGATGCGCTCAATCACATTGCCGGCGCACGCCTCACGATGTACCAGCGATTGGGGCTGACCGACCATCTCGAACTCCCGTTGCACAAAAACCGAATGCAGCGAGCGACGTTGAATATGATGTGGTCAGTAATTTCCCGCCGGAAGGGAATGCTGCTTAAGTATTTGGCAGCCAAGGCGCAGCTGTTGGGAGAGGACCGGCTCGCCTGGTACGACTCGCAGGCGCCTCTCGCAGATGCTGTCCGACCGGCCAAGTCAGCTGAGATTTCTTATGAAGACGGAGCCCGTCTGGTCGTGCGAACATTTTCGGCCTTCCATCCCGATTTCGGCGAATTTGCGCATCATGCAATGATCAACCGGTGGGTCGAGGCCGAAAATCGTCCGGGCAAGCGACAAGGAGCATTCTGTACGGGGTTTGCCGCTAAGAGGCAGTCGCGCGTGTTCATGACGTTCACGAACACGCATGACAACGTTTCGACATTGGCACATGAACTGGGACATGCCTATCACTCGTGGGTTTTGAAGGACCAGCCATTTTTCCTGCAGGACTACCCCATGAACCTGGCCGAAACTGCATCGACGTTTGCCGAGGCAGTTCTGGCAGAACAACGTCTCGCCGAGGCGACATCGCGTGCCGAGAAGCTTTCGATTCTCGATCATAGCCTCGCCGACGCGGTGGCCTACCTAATGAACATTCATGCCCGTTTTATTTTTGAAAGCAATTTCCATCGGGAACGGGCACAAGGAGAACTGCCGGCGGCCCGGCTTTCAGAGCTGATGCTCGCGGCTCAGAAAGAGGCCTATCTCGAGAGCCTGTCAGATGACGGCTGGTATCCTGACTTCTGGGTCTCGAAGCTGCATTTCTATATCAGTGGGTTGCCGTTTTATAATTTTCCATATACTTTCGGCTATCTGCTTTCGACCGGGTTATATTCACTGGCGCAAGAGTCAGGAGACGCGTTTCCAGAACAATATCGGCGGCTGCTGGTGGCGACTGGCTGCATGGAAACAGAGGCTGCGGTACAATCAACGATCGGGTATGACTTAGTGCAAACCGCGTTTTGGGAGCGAAGTCTGGACGTGATTGAACGACGAGTGGGGCAGTTTCTGGAACTGGTCGGGTGATTCTGCATGTCGATGAATCTGGCGACGGCAAGAGCCGAAGAGATCGTCGAGATGGCGCCGCGGGCATCGCGCTCGGTGGGTATCGTCAGCACGAAGTATGCGACGCTGTTCGCGCCCCCGCATGAACTGACGCTTGTGGCGGGGGCGAAGCTTGGTCCCATTCACGTCGCCTATGAAACGTACGGCGAATTGTCTGCGGCGCGAGACAACGCCATCTTCGTCTGCCATGCTCTGACGGGTGACGCTCACGTCGCGGGGATGCACTCAGAATCCGATAAGAAGCCAGGCTGGTGGGATGAATTGGTCGGGCCCGGCAAGGGGCTCGACACCAATCGTTACTTTGTGATTTGTGCAAATGTTCTGGGCGGGTGTCAGGGAACGACCGGCCCGAATTCAATCGATCCGGACACCGGCAAACCGTTCGGACTGCGGCTTTGTCCGTTTCTTACCGTGGGGGATTTTGTCCAGGTGCATTCGGCCTTGGTGCGGCACCTGGGGATTGATAAATTGCTGGCAATCATCGGAGGAAGCTTGGGAGGGATGCAGGTCCTGGAATGGGCTGTCCGATTTCCAGATCAGATTCGAGCGGCAGTGTGTCTGGCAGCGGCGGCCCGCTTGACGGCCCAGGGCATTGCCTTCAATTGCGTCGGACACCGGGCAATCGTCACCGATCCGAACTTTCATGCCGGCGATTATTACGACAAGCCGACAGGACCCCACCAAGGACTGGCCCTGGCCCGCATGGTGGCGCACATTACCTATCTTTCTGAAAAATCGATCGAGAAGAAATTCGGGCGACGACTGCAGCACGCCGATCGATTTGCCTATGAGCTACTGCATGACACGGAATTCCAGGTGGAAAGCTATTTGCATCATCAGGGATCGCGCTTTGTCGAGCGGTTCGATGCAAACAGCTACCTGTACCTGACTCGGGCCATGGATTATTTCAATCTGGCCGAGAGTTATGAATCGCTCGAAAAGGCACTGGGGCAAACGAATGCCAGGTTTCTGATTACCTCCTATACGACCGACTGGTTGTTTCCCACGGTCCAAAGCCACGAACTGGTCGACGCGCTGGTAGCCGCACGGCGGCATGTCTCTTATGTCGAATTGACCAGTTCGTATGGCCATGATGCGTTTTTGCTGGAAATCGAGCCGCTGGAAGAATTGCTCGTGCCGTTTCTGGAACAGACATACCTGTCGAATCGCGGTTAAACGCCCCTGGAACTTCAATGCAGACCATCCAGCCCCGCGAACAACGCGATCGTGTGTATTGTATGTCCGATCCGCTTGAGAAGCTGACGGACGAGACGATCATTGCGCACATACCTTTCGGCAGTCGTGTTCTCGATCTGGGCTGCGGTGACGGTCGGTTGCTCGCGCAGTTGCGCGATACGCATGGGGCCTCGATTCAGGGGCTTGAACTCGATCAACGACAGATCATCGGTGCCATGCATCGGGGAGTACCTGTCGTGCATGCCGACCTCGACAAGGGGCTCGAAGGGTTTCCTGATCGGGCCTTCGATTTCGCGGTGCTCAGTCAGACGTTGCAGCAGGTGCGCCATCCGCGTGTTATCCTGCACGAAATGCTGCGCGTGGCGGCGCAATCGCTGGTCGTCGTACCTAACTATGGGTACTGGGGCGTCAGGCTGGGGCTGCTCGTCTGGGGCCGGGCTCCGGTCACGTCGGCCCTGCCACATGAATGGTACGATACGCCCAATCTGCACTTCATGTCGATGCGTGACTTTCGCGAACTGGTCGCGGTCGTAGGAGGCCGCATCGTCAAGGAGCTCCCAATGATCAAGGGCCGCGCCGTGGATGGTGCCTGGGCGGCCAATCTGCGCGCCGACGCGGCTTTGTATGTTCTCGAAAAACGGCCCTCTTGAAAACCTATGCCGCTTCCGATCATCGATTGCCTGTGCGCCGGAATCATCGTCGCCGATTTTGTCTGTGCGCCGGTGGCGCACATTCCTGAGCCAGGCGGGCTGGTAATGACCGAGTCAATTTCATTGGCGATCGGTGGCTGCGCCTCAAACGTGGCAGTCGATCTGGCGAAACTTGGTCGCAAGACGGTTGTCATTGGCCGTGTCGGCGCCGACATGCCTGGTCGATTCGTCCGCGACGAACTGGCGGCAAACGGGGTCGATACGACGCATCTTGTCGAAACTGCCGATATACAGACCAGCAGCACACTCGTGATCAACGTTTGCCATGAAGACCGGCGATTCATCCACGCGTTCGGAGCGAACGGGTCGTTCGACGGATCCGAAATTGATCCCGCACTCGTGCGGCAGTCTAAGGTTCTCTATCTCGGAGGATTCTGCCTGATGCCGCGGTTCGCGGCCGAACGGGTCGCCGAATTGTTTCAGTTGGCGCATGAAGCCAACGTCCAGACCGTTCTCGATGTGGTCATTCCCGATCCGCGGACCTGTCAAGTACAACTTCATGCCGTTTTGCCCTGGACTGACATATTCCTTCCCAATGTTGACGAGGGCCGGCTCCTCAGCGGCCTGTCTGACCCC
>JAYTRB010000284.1:0-5600 GCA_043746425.1 Planctomycetia bacterium | reverse complement strand
TGTCGCCCCTGATGTGAAAGCGAACATCGAACGGGTTGCCACCGACCCTGCCCGGTTCGGCGAGGTGCTGTGGGAAGTCGCTCCGGCATTTTCGACCGCGGCCTCTGAACAGGGAGTCTGGCTGCTGAAGACATTCCAGGGCAAGACGCATGTCGTGCGCACCCATCCCCCGGCGCAGGGCAAGCCGTGCGTCCTGCGCGCGCCGCTTCACGTACCGGCCGACAAGCACACCGAATTGCGGCTGACGGTGGCGCATCACCCGCAATCTGACTGGCAATTGCTGGTCTTCGCCAACGGCGAAAAGCTGCACGATGGGCCTGTCGCCGAAGGGTCGACCAAAGAAGGCTGGGCCGACATAACAATTGATCTGTCGCGCTTTGCCGGGCACGACATGGTGCTTGAAGTTCACAATCATCCCAACAACTGGTCGAATGAATTCGCGTACTGGAGCCGGCTCGAGGTGGTCTCGCAATAGCCCACGCGATGGCAGCCCGCGGCCCGATCTGGCAGCGAACGAGCCTCGCGGCCGATGGCCAAAATGGACAGCTCGTCACGACGGGCTGGGCTTGCGCATCAGCAGAATGAATTCGTGAACCTTATTCACCCGAAAGACCGCCGGAAAGCCCAGCGGGCGCAGATTGTTGTATTCCGCCTGTCGATTCCAGACGACCAGGTCGTCGAGCTCGTACCCGATCTGCTGCAGTCGGGCCGCCAGATCGCTGTGAAATGGATAAAAGCGGTTCTTCTTGCGCAGGTCCATTACCACGATGCAGCAGTGGGCGCCCGGTTTCAGAACATGGAGAACGTCTGCAAAAATGCGTGTCAGAGCCGATAGAAAATCGCCGTAGTCGGCAATTGTCCCCAGATCGTTTTCGAGATTGCCGTAATGCCGAATCGACTTCGCATCGGCAGTACGCCGCTGATTCAGAATGTTCCAATATGGTGGAGACGTAATACACAGGTCGATTGAAGCCGAACGCACGTGCTGCAAGAGGTCGGTCGCCGAAGCCTGATGCAGCCAGACCGCGGGCGCGGTCGCATCATGTTCAAATAGCGTTCCGTCGCCCAGGCGCTGGCGGGCGGTGGCGACGAAATCCGACGAAAGCTCCAGGCCGACGGCTTCTTTGCCGAGGCGGTTGGCGGCGATGAGAGTGCTGCCGATCCCGGCGAAGGGGTCGAAAACGACGTGCGGGCCCTCTGGCAAAAACGACTCGATGAGCCTTGTCGCAAGGGCCGCGGGAAACATCGCCGGGTGCTTGAGCCGCAGCTCTTCTGGCGACTTGCGAATGTCGCTCCAGACCGAAATTGAGTTTTGAATCCAGCGTTTGCCGTCGAGACTATTGCCGCGCTTCCGCGGATTCGGCTTCATGCGGCGGGCCTCAAGCAATCATTCGCAGTTGAGAAAGTGAACAAGGCGGTGGGCGTCGCACCACCCGGTTCAACTCCGGCATAGTGTCAAATGACGTCCTCATTGCTTACGATTTGGGCGACGATGATGGACAGCGACTGGCCTATTCGGTGTCGACCTGGCCATCTTCGGCCTTGTCGCGTTTCGCCGTGCGGGCCGCGAGACTCGTCAGGTAGCCGTACAGATCGGCCAGATCAGAATCCGACAGGTCTTTGAGCAGTTGTTCGGGCATGAGCGACGTCGGCAGGGTGCGGCGCGATTCGATGTCGCTCGTCTCAATGCGGAAGGTCTGATTGACGCCGTTTCGCAACAACAGACCATCGGCCTCTTCATAGACGATCATGCCGGTGTACACTTTTCCCGATTTCGTTTCGATGAACGTGGTCTGGTAGCGGGGCGAAACGTCGCGGTTCGGAACGGCAATCGCGATAAACAAATCATCGCGTGAGAAACGGCCGGCTGCCCCGGCCAGATCGGGCCCCAGGCCGCTTCCCGCACTATGGCATTGGGCGCAGCCGCGGGCCGTGTAGAGCTTGCGGCCCCGCTCGATGTCTGCTTGATTCCATTCGACGGCCACCAGACGCTCTTTGAGTTTCGTCAGATCGGCACTTGAGCCTCCCAGTTGACGTGCCACTTCATCAGGATAGTTCTGCGTCACCCAATCGGTCCATTTTTCAACAATTTCGGGTTGCGATTTGTAACCGGCCGTGCCGAAAATCGAAGCGTAGC
Source organism: Planctomycetia bacterium (assembly GCA_043746425.1). Lineage (GTDB taxonomy): Bacteria > Planctomycetota > Planctomycetia > Planctomycetales > Planctomycetaceae > JACQFH01. Next base: position 3,463 of record JAYTRB010000284.1, on the reverse strand, counting down.
GCTCGCCCGTGTTGCGCTCGAGGAGCTTGATGATGCGCTCGCGCGCCGCCAGTTCGTTCTTTTCCGTTCCCAGTCGCCGCAGTGCCTTCACCAGCGCCACCAGCTCGACGGCGTTTCTGGTGGCCGGAAGTTTTTCCAGCGCCCCGACACAGATCGTCACAATCTCGATCGGGGGCGAGTCGAGTCCTGCCGCGAACTTTTCGCGATCTTGCTCTTCGGGAGGCTCAGCCAGCACCATCAGGCAGGCCATTCGAAGTTCGAATTTTTCATACTGTTTGCGCACCAGGTCGCGATGCGCCGCAGTCTTGCCATAGCCGATGACGAAGACGACATCGTTGTTCCAGGCGTAGTCGGGGTTGGCCTGCACGGCCCGCATGAAGGCAGCCACCCCCTGCGCGGTCTGCTGTTCCTTTTGATTGCCCATGAACAGCACATGGCCGGGGCGACCGAAGGCCGGGTCGGCCACGATTCGCGAGGCAAGTTCGGGGTCGCGGCTCACCAGAGCGGCGTACAATTCGCCGATGCGCGAGTTCCAGTTGCTGTCTTTGTAGAGCTTACGGTCTGCCAGTTTCTGCTCGATGTTGAGCAGTGACCGGGCAATCAATTCGCGCTGGGCTTGCCCCGGGTTGACGGGCAGTCGGGCGGCAACGATCAGGTAGTGCAGGTCGTCTGAGGGAGAGCTGTCGGGATTGATTTGTGCCAGCACCTTGCCGAACAGGTCGTCATTGGCAGGGGTAATCATCGCCGCCACCCGCGACAGCTCGAGATCGAGGTGCCGCTGTCCGGTCGGAAAGACCTTCGCCAGCGCGGTGCGCAGCGGATCGAGATCGCGTTCGTGCGCCGTCAAATCTTCGTCGGTCGTGTAATTCGAGAAGACCGCCGCCGTGTTTCCCGACTGCGCGACATCGCCCAGCGCGATCTGAACCAGCCGCGCGGCTTCGAGCTTAAGTTCATTCGAATGTTTGCCTTCAAGAATTCGGCGGCAGATGTCTATGCCATAGGCATTGTACCCCTGATTTGACTCTTGTGTTCGCCACACGTAGCCCAGCGTCGTGGTGAGCGCCGCCCGCCAGCTCAGTTTGCGGGCCGCGTCGGCGACTTCCTTGAACTCGGCTGGTTTTAGAACGGTCAGCAGTCGGGCCGCTGCCAGGCGCACCACCCGGTCATCGTCGTTGCTGCAGCGGGCAATGGCCGGCAGCAGAACTGTCGCGTCTCCCGGAAAGCGACTGGCCGCTTCGAGTGCGTGCCGCCGTACCAGCGGGTCGGCATCGTGCAGATACTGGACGAGCACAGCCGGGCTGAGCCCCTCGGGGGGCCGCGCCCCGAGCGACCACACCGCCCGCGCCCGCAACTCAGGAGTCTTGACCATGGCCAGAATCTCGGCGGCCGTACCGGGCAGGCCGGTGAATAGGTCGGTCAGAATTTCAATCGCCCGGATCCGTTCAGGAACCGTCTGGGTTTCGTCGAGTGCCACCGACAGAAAGGCCTGAGCCCCCAGTTTGGTGGCGAGCGGCACCCAGCGGGCGCGCGACCAGCTGCTCGAAGGCTGCGGCGCGTTGAGGCAGGCTGCCAGCTTCTGCTCACTGGTGTCATTCTCGGTGACGGTCAAAAGCGAACTCGCGGTCATCTCGGACGCAGCCCCGGTGTACTGCACCCGATAGACTGTGCCGTGCGTCCCTCGCCCGCCGACGCAGATGTACATGCTGCCGTCGAGGCCGATTTCGACGTCGGTCGGCGCAAAGCCCATCTGGCCGCTGGCCGTGATGAAATCAGCGGCCGTCTGAGTGGCGTAGGTGGCTCCGTTCTTCTTCAGCGGAACATGCATCACTCTTCCGAACGCCCAGTCGAGAAGGAACAGACCTCCACGGTACTGTTCGGGAAACTGCGTATGCCGATAGCACACCACCCCGGCGGGCGATGCCCGCCCCGTGGCCGCCACCACCGGCGCCGAATCGATGAGGTAATCGGGATGCTGGCTGCTCTCGCTGATCCAGCCGTGCTCGCCTCCCTGAAGCACATGGAACACCCGCGTCGGCATGTACCACGGCAGTGAATAGTCGGGGTTGTCGTCGCTGTCATACGTCAACAGCTCGCCCTGCGCGTCGAAATCGAAGTCGTACGCATTGCGGAAACAGTCGGCGATGATCTCGGCCCCCGACGAGTCGGGCTTCATTCGCAGAATCACTCCGCCGTGCGGCGTCTTGATGGGGCTCGTTTTCTCGGTGGCGTGTCCTTTCGTCACTTCGGCCATATTGCCGGCGATGACATACCACCATCCATCGGGACCGCGCCGAATCGCGTGCGCGTCATGTTCTGACCCCGTCTTGATCTTCATCAGTACCTCGGGGGCCCCATCGGCCCGGTCGTCGCCGTCTTCATCTTTGTAGTGAATCAGCCCCGCGTCGCCCGTACACAACAGATCGCGCGCGAAAAAGCACATTCCCTGGGCGCCCGACTTGGGTCCGTCGGCGTAGTCGATGGCCCGGTCGGCCTTCCCGTCGCCGTCACTGTCGACCAGAATTCGCACATAGCCGGGACCCGAGACGACCACCCTTCCCAACGAGTCAATCGTCATCGAAAAAATATCATGCGCCAGCGAATCGTCGGCATACCGCGTGATGGTAAACCCCTCGGGCACCTTCAACCCCAGATCTTCGGATGCAACCGCCGCGACAGGGCTTTTGACCGATCGTTTTACCGCTTTCGCCTCTCCCGATTCTTCCAGCGCCAAATCAAGATCATCGGCCTCTTCATCGGCGTGGACGACTTTGCCCGACCGGCCTCCCTCGGCCTCGACATTCGCGGGAATAATCATTTCAGTATCGGACAGCGACAAGGGGCTGTCGTCAGCGTCACGAGTCATAAAGCCAGTCTCGTCGGGCTCGCCCAACTGGTTCGCAGCTGAAGCGACCGTCGGGTCTTGCCGGTCGTCCTCATCGCGTTCATGGAACAGCAGCCCGCCGACCAGCATTCCCACGCCGACCAGAGCCGTCAACCACACGATGCGCCTTCGATTTTTGAATTCAGACTGCAAGCGTTTGAACATGGTATGCCCAATGATTCCCAGGATTTATCGCCGCCTGACCCATGAATGGGGCGAAGATTTACCCGTTTTCTCAAAACAGGGCAAGACGGGGTTTCTACCCGGCACCCCCAAATCGCCCGTCAAATGGGGGGCTGACGGGTAATTTATGCCGCGATTTGTGACTGAAAAACCGACGCCTCGCCGGCGGCGACATGCCTTTCGCCGCTAATCAAGGGGTTGCAACGTTGTTCAAACGCGATTCATGCGGGTTTCGCGCGGCGACTTTTGCGGCATGCCGTGAGGGCAAGTCCAGCCTGTTGCCGGGCGGGGTTCCCGGTCTGGCCGTACTAAAGGGAGACCGGCTCGCCATCGGCTTCACGCGACCAGTGCCGCCCGATAGAATCGCTCGCTCCTGAGGCGGGTGCCGCTCGCGCCGGC
>JAYTRB010000283.1:0-1632 GCA_043746425.1 Planctomycetia bacterium | reverse complement strand
GGCGCTGTTCCGTAGCATGCAGACCGCGCGCGAAATCGACCGAATTGAAGCGGAATACGTCAGACGCGGCCTGGCGTTCTTTCATGTCTCAGGCGCCGGTCACGAATCGTCAGCGGCCCTGACTCCTCACCTGACCCCCGACGACTGGCTCCACTGCCATTACCGCGACAAGGCGCTTTTGGTCATGCGGGGCGTGCCGATCCGCGAGTTCTTTTTGAGCCTGCTCTGCAAAGCGGGCTCGCATTCAAATGGCCGCCAGATGAGCGCCCACTTGAGTTGCCCGGCCCTCAACGTGCTCAGCATTGTGGGTCCCGTGGGAAATAACGCGCTGCAGGCGGTAGGCGTCGCCTCCGAATTGAAACGACGGGGCAAAAATGCGATTGTCGTTTGTTCAGTGGGAGACGGCACCACGCAGGAAGGTGAATACCTCGAAGCCGTGGCCGAAGCAGTTCGCGAGCGCCTGCCCGTTCTGTTTCTAATTGAGGACAATCGCTGGGCCATCTCGACCCCCACCTGCGGAAAAACGTTTTTCTCTCGGCCCGATGGCCCCGCCAGCGAATTTTACGGCTTGCCCATTCATCGCGTTGACGGCCGACACCCTACGGTCGCATACAGCGAATTCGGCAGAATCGTCGGCGATTTGCGAAGCGGCGGCGCTCCCGCGCTGGTGTGGCTTCAGGTAGAACGTCTCACCGACCATTCCAACGCCGACGACCAGCGGGTATACCGCGCGGCGGCCGACATTCAGATGGTGCGTGCCGCTGCCGACCCCGTGGCGAACATGCGCCGTTCACTGGTCGACATGGGAATCGAGCCCGCTGTCATCGAAAAAATTGAGCGCGAGGTGATGGCCGAAGTCGCCGCCAGCGCCGAAGAAGCAGTCCGCGCCCCCGAGCCGATGCCCGTCTTCACCGCCAAACGCCCATTGCCAGCAAAGGCGGCCGATCGCCTGCGGGAATATCGCGGCGACACAACGGCTCCGCCCGTGACGATGGCGGTCGGCCTGCGAGAGACATTGCGGCACCAGTTGCGAACCGATGACCGGGTGATTCTGTTCGGCGAGGATATCGAAGACCCCAAGGGCGACGTGTTCGGCGTGACACGGGGACTGAGCGGCGAGTTTCCTGGACGGGTGCGCAACTCGGCACTTTCAGAATCGACGATCGTGGGCGTGTCGATCGGACAGGCGCTGGCCGGCGCGCGTCCGGTGGCCTTTTTGCAATTCGCCGACTTCCTTCCGCTGGCCTTCAATCAAATCGTTTCCGAACTGGCGAGCCTCTACTGGCGCACCGCTGGAGCCTGGCAGGCGCCGGTCATCATTCTTATCAGTTGCGGCGGCTATCGTCCTGGGCTCGGGCCGTTCCATTCCCAGACGCTGGAATCGGTGGCCACGCATCTTCCCGGCGTCGATGTCGTGATGCCGGCCACTGCCGGCGACGCGGCCGGTTTACTCAATGCAGCGTTTGATTCTGCGCGGCCTACGTTGTTTTTCTATCCCAAGTCGTGCCTCAACCTGATCGAACAGAGCACGTCGAGCGATGTTCATCGGCAATTTGTTCCCTTAGGCACGTCGCGACTTGTCCGGACTGGCCGCGACATTACCTTCGTCTCGTGGGGATACCCGATTTTTCT
>JAYTRB010000282.1:0-7041 GCA_043746425.1 Planctomycetia bacterium | reverse complement strand
CTGTACAAACGTGATCCAAAGTCTCAGGCGGCGGCCGAAGGGGCGCATACGCTGGTCAATCTGGCCTATACGATGGCCAAAGATTCGGTCGCCGACACTCCCCGCTGGCTTACCGAATTCGCACGCCAGGCGCGCCACTTTGCCGAACACTTCGCCCGCGACGAACGGCGGTCTCTGCCGCTCTTGTTTACAGCGGGGCGAAGCTGCGAACTGGCCGGCATGACGAAAGAGGCCCTTACCTGTTACACCCTGATTCAAAAGAATTTTCCCAAAAGCCAATTTGCCGGCCGCGTCGGGCCCATCGTCAGGCGGCTGAAATTGCCGGGCAATGCACCGCAACTGGCCGGCCCGACGATCGACGGTGACCCGGTCGCGGTCGACGATCTGCTGGGCAAGGTGGTACTCGTCGTATTCTGGTCGACCGAGATCAAGTCGTTTCTCGACCAGTTGCCGCAAATCCTGGCTGTTACGAAGAAGGAATCGCGCCGTGGGCTGCGCGTGATCGGTGTAAATCTCAATTTGGAATCGGCCCCCGTCGAGCAGTTCCTGCTAAAACAAAAAATCGCGTGGCCGCAGATCTTTTATGCGGAAGCCGAGAAGCGTGGCTGGAGCAATCCGATTGTTGAATTCTATGGCATCATGGATGTTCCAGTCATGTGGCTGATCGACCAGAACGGCAATGTCGTCAGCACCGACGTGAAAGTAGAATCGCTCGCGGCCGAGGTCGCCAAACTTCTGGACGTTGGCGCGAATTCGAGTGCCGACGATACCGCGACCCATTCAAAAACCACTGGTGGAAACCCGCCCGAGACGATTATCGAACGTGCGGCACAAGGACCGAAGAAACGCCCAGCGGTCGAAAAGTAGGGGCTCTCGGGGCGCAAGCCTCAGGCGTCGTTCGGCAAGCCGCATGGGGAGCAGGCGCAACGCCCTGCGAGGCGGCGTCCAGCCAGCGCGGTGCCAGCCTGCGCTTGAATAATGCTCAAAAACGTCCCCTGCACTCAGGTTGATTTTCTTGTGAACAGATGACAACCATTGGCCTTGCTTTGTGCACACCTGTATATTACGATGCGGGCGGCTTTCAGTTACGCCTTCGCAGGAGCACAAAAGGTGATGATCAACAAAAAGAGCACTCTGACCGTTCGTCAACGGGCAATTTACGACTTCATCAAAGATAAAATTCTGAACCGGGGATATGGTCCCACGGTGCGTGAGATTGGCGCCGGCTTCAAAATCAGATCGCCAAACGGCGTGATGTGCCACCTGAAGGCGCTCGAAAAGAAGGGGCTGATTACGCGCGAGGCGCACATGTCACGAGCGATTCAGATCTCCGAACCGCTCACCAAAATGAGTCTGCCACTCGCCGGACGGATCGCTGCCGGCAGCCCATTGATGGCGATCGAGCAGAACGAGCAGATCGACTTCAGCAACATGTTCGGTTCCGACAATCAGTTTTGTCTCAAGGTCGCCGGCAACTCGATGATTGAAGCCCAGATCGCCGATGGCGATTATGTGGTGGTGAAAAAGCAGAAGACGTGCCGCGATGGCGATATTGTCGTCGCGCTGATCAATGGTGAAGATGCCACGCTGAAGCGATTTTACAAGGAATCGCACCGCGTACGGCTCGAACCTGCCAACTCATCGATGCAGCCGATTTATGCCACCCACGTCGAAGTTCTCGGAGTTGTGACGGGTGTCATTCGGCGGTATTGATTTTTCACTCTCGCTTGTCAGATCCATCTGGAACCGAGAGCCAAGGAGCATCGCATTCAACTCTGGCTGGTGCGGCACGCCGTCGCGGTTGAGCAGGAAGCGTTCGATGGTTCCGATGCCGACCGTCCACTGACCGACAAAGGCCAGCACCGCTTCGGCGAGTTTTGCGACTGGCTGCTGGGGCAGGGGGCGCAGCCGACAACGGTCGTCAGCAGCCCGCTGCTGCGCGCTCAGCAGACTGCCGCAATTCTTGCTAAATCTGCCGGATTGAAAAATGCCGACATTTTATCGACTGAATTGTTGTCCCCCGGCGTAAACGTGACAGAGTTGCTGCAATACCTGAGCGATCAAACAGGTGATTGTATCGCCTTGGTCGGCCACGAACCCGATATGAGCCTTTGCCTGTCAACGTTGGTGGGTGGTGGGGAATTTGCCTTTGGCAAAGGGTTTGTCGCGGCCATTGAGTTCGAATCAACTTGGGCAAAGGGCGCTGGTCGCCTGCGCTGGCTGGTGGGCCCGAAACTGGCCGCCCGTCGGTAAGTGACGTCTTCATCTGGCAGAAGACTGGGGTCATCTGGCAGCAGACTGGCGATATCTAGCAGAAGATTGGCGATCGGATTCGTGACGATCTTGCGGGGTGTTTCCCTCGAGTTGTTCAACACTGTCTCAAGTGATCAGTATCGATAATGCTCGGGCTTGTATGGCCCTTCGGGCGAAATGCCGAGGTAATTGGCCTGCTTCGGTGAAAGCTTTGTGAGCTTGACCCCCAGCTTGTCGAGGTGCAGTCGCGCCACTTCTTCATCAAGCTTCTTGGGAAGCATATGAACCCCAATTTCAAAGCTGGCGTTCGCATCCCACAGGGCCATCTGTGCCAGAACCTGGTTGGTGAAGCTGTTCGACATCACGAATGACGGATGTCCGGTTGCACAACCCAGGTTGACCAGTCGCCCTTCAGCCAGCACCAGAATGGCCTTGCCGTCAGGATAGACGAATTTGTCGACCTGGGGTTTAATTTCGATGCGTTTGATGTCTTTGCGATTCTTCAAATAGGCCACCTCGATCTCAGAATCGAAATGCCCGATATTGCACACGATGACTTCGTTTTTCATCACATCGAGATGTTCGTGGCGAATGACGTCGACGCACCCGGTGGCCGTGACGAAGATGTCGCCGATCGGAGCGGCCTCTTCCATCGTCGTCACCTGATAACCTTCCATCGCCGCCTGCAGTGCGTTGATGGGGTCGATTTCGGTGATGATGACTCGCGCTCCGAGGCTTTTCATGGCATGGGCCGATCCTTTGCCCACGTCGCCATATCCGCACACGACAACAATCTTCCCGGCGACCATAATGTCGGTGGCGCGTTTAATGCCGTCGGCCAGCGATTCGCGGCAGCCGTACAGGTTGTCGAATTTGCTCTTGGTAACCGAATCATTGACGTTGATTGCAGGCATCGTGAGCTTACCCTGGGCGTGCATCTGGTACAGCCGATGCACGCCGGTTGTCGTCTCTTCAGAGATCCCGCGAATTCCCGATAGAAGTTCGGGAAACCGGTTGTAGCACATTGCGGTGAGGTCGCCGCCATCGTCGAGAATCATATTCAGCGGCTGACCGTCGGGCCAAAACAGCGTCTGTTCGATGCACCAGTCGAATTCCTCTTCGGTCATCCCCTTCCAGGCAAAGACGGGAATGCCCGCTTCGGCGATAGCCGCCGCCGCATGGTCTTGCGTCGAAAAGATATTGCAGCTCGACCAGCGCACCGTGGCGCCCAGCGCGGTCAGGGTCTCGATGAGAACCGCGGTCTGAATCGTCATGTGCAGACAGCCGGCAATTCGCGCCCCGGCGAGGGGCTTGCTGGCGCCATGTTTCTTTCGCAATGCCATGAGGCCCGGCATCTCGGTTTCGGCCAGTTCAATCTCTTTACGGCCCCAATCGGCCTGAGACATATCCTTGACTTTGTGCGGAAGCATTGAAAGCGTGCTGGCAGACGGCATATTGTCGCGATTCCTTTTTGAATTTTACGACTGATTGAAATTGCAGAAACAGAACTGCGTATCTTAATTTCAGAAAAATGATTTCTGGATCATGCCAGAACTGGGTTTTTTCCGTGGACGAACGTCTACAGTAACTGGAGCACGTAAGGGTCGTCAAGACGGCTTGCCACATACGTGGCATGACTGAAATCCTGAAATCGGCTGTGGTCGTTCGGCACCGAAACGACGACAGCCCGCGCGCTGACACCGGCCGTCGTCCCGGCGTGGCTGTCCTCCAGAACCAGCATCTCGGGAGGTTCGACTCCCAGACGATTTGCCGCCGTCAGGTAGATTTCCGGATGGGGCTTGCCGTGCGTGACATCTTCAGCCGTCAGCGTGATATGAAACCGCTCGAGAATCTCGAACCGATTCAGAATTTCCTCTAGATATTTGCGGCCCGATGAAGTCGCGACGCCTTTGATCAGCCCTCGCGTTTCGATGTGTTCGAGCAGGGTGTACAAGCCCGGCATCGGGGCCAGGCGGTCAACCGCCAGTTCGGTGAATAAGACCCGCGTTTCGTCGATTAATCCGGGAACCGTGTCAGCCAACTCGTGAAAGTTGATCATGATTTGCAGCGCCTCAGGCGCGCGGCGGCCCATCATCTGCTGCAGCAAATCACGGGTCATCTCTTTCCCGCGGCGAGCGAGCACCTGGCGACCGACTTCGTTAAAGATGTCTTCGGTGTTAAACATGAGTCCGTCGAGATCGAAGACGACGGCTTTGATCGGGGGGCGAGTGGCAGGCATGCAGGATTTCAGATTTAAGAATTCAGTTTTTAAGGTCATGAGCGAGCGGAAGGTCAAAGTCCTCTGACAAAGGCACCTTGAGCGCATCGAGTCGCAGTCCACCGATTATACGAATTTGCGGCCTGCTATTGAATGCCCGGCAATGTCCCAAATCGAAGCTGACCGGCGACGAACGTCGCCACGACGCCCAGATCTCCCGCGGATACGTTCGGCCTGTACAAGAAAAGATCGGCCGAATGGCCGGCACGCAGGCCATATTCGGGAAACCCGAAGAACCGTGTGGGGTTCCTGCATGCCATGTCGATCGCCTCGCACAGGGTCGCCGCCCCGCAAGCTGCCACGCGCGCCACACACGTGTCAGTCGTCTGATCTGAGCCGGCCAGCATGTCACGCTGGCCGGCCACCACGATCCGGCCGTCGTCGAGTACTTCAATTCTCGCCAGTTCGTTTTCATAAGTGCCAGGCGCACACCCGGCCCATCCCGAAGCGTCGCACGTGAGAATCGTTTTCGCCGCCGTTTTCGCACGAATCATCGACCGTATCACACTGTCAGGAAGATGCTTGCCATCGGCGATGATACTCGCCGAAAGCCGCGGTTCTCCGAGTTGTTCCCAGATGTAATTCGGATGCCGGCGGATCATACTGTGAGCCCCGTTTCCCAGATGCGTACTCAACGTGGCCCCGGCAGCGACTGCCGCTTGAATCTGCTCGGCGCTGGCAGCGGTGTGGCCGATTGCGATTCGCACCCCGGTCTCGACCGCCCGGCAGATGAATTCAATGGCATGCGGCACTTCGGGCGCGATCGTCACCAGCCGAATTCGATTTCCTGAAACTTTCTGCAAATCGCAGAACTCCTGCCAGTCGGCCGGGCGAATGTGAGCTTTCGGGTGCGCACCACGCGGCCCATCTTCGGTCGAGAGGTACGGGCCTTCGAGGTGGCAGCCTGCCACGACATGACCGACCCACGGAAAAGTTTCACAAGCCCTCCGTATTGCTTCAAACCCGGCGGCAAGCGTCTCGTAGGAACTGGTAATCAGCGTCGGACAGAGCCGTGCCACGCCGTGCGCAAAATACGGTTCAATCGCTTTGATGACCCGGTCGGCGGTCAGAGTCTGTTCGCTGAACCAGACGCCTCCATAGCCATTGATCTGCAAGTCGAAAAGTCCGGGAGCCACCCAGGGCCAGTCGCCGATTCGACTCTCAGGCCACGCCGGATCGACCGCGGCGATGACCGTGCCGGCGATCGTCACCTGCACCGGTTCGCCCGTGTCGTACCGGCGCGCACAGAAAGTAATTGGTTTCAAGTTGAGTCCTTTTTCGCTTCTATCGTGAATGACCAGTCCTATAATCCCCGAAAGTAGCCGAGAACGCCATCGGCGAAACCTGCCTGAGAGGGGCACGTGGGTTTTTGGCTGAACCTCGACAGATTATGACCTGCATGAGCGCCCGCGCCACCCTTGGCGGGCGGTTGGACGCTTTCCGATGTCCTACAGGAGCAGAGCATCATGAATTGCATTCGCAATTTCGACATCGCCTGGCAGCCTTGCTCAGGGCACACGGACACGTGTTTACATCCTTGTTACGATTTTACACCGAGCTGGCGATTACAATTGGGTCTGTTCGGACAAGCTGTTTAAGCCGATGGTTCTGACGTTCATAGCTCTCTGTCGGGAGGTTGCGCGATGTCTTATTGCCGGAAATGTTCTGTGGGCGTTGCCATCGCCTTGCTCGCAGCGGGTTTGGCGAGCGATCTGTCGGCCGCCGATAACAAGCCGAATGAACTTGATCTGAAAACGGAGCGGGTGATTGTCTTCAAAGATGGTTACTGTCTGGTCATCAAGCGCGGGACGGCAATGGCCGACAAATCGGGTGAAGTTTTTACCGATGAAGTTCCCGACGAGGCGGTGCTGGGAACGTTCTGGGCCGTTCCAGACGCTGGCCGCCTGATCAGCATGCATGCTGGTTGGAAGACGACTGAAGAATCTGTCGATAAAGAGCTTCCATGCCGCGAAACGATCGAGATATTGCTGGCCAATCAAGGAAAATCCGCCAAAGTCGAGTTGCACGACAAAACCCTTTACTCGGGTATCATCCACGAGGTGCTGGTGGAACGTACTCCGGTCCCGCTGGCCGAACAGCAACTGGCAGACCTGGGTCTTGCGTCGCATGTGTCGCTGGTTCGGCCCGCGGCGAAACGGCCGGCCGCCGATGCCACTGCATCGCATACGCTCACGACGATTGCCGGCGGTAATTTTATTTTGCGCACCGATGAGGGTGACGTGCTGCTGAGTTCGGCCAACGTGCGCTCGCTCTCGATCAAAGAAATGAAGTCGAGCATCATCAAGACCGCCAAGACGACACGCCGTTCGAAGCGACTCTCGTTCAAATTGCCCGAGGGGGGCAAACAGCAATCGCTGAGCATCATGTATTTCCGTCCCGGCGTGCGCTGGATACCGACATATCGCGTCAACCTCGGGGAAAAAGCAGGCAAGAAAGTCGCCAACATTTCGCTGCAAGCCGAGATTCTCAATGAGGCCGAAGATCTGGTC
>JAYTRB010000281.1:0-5149 GCA_043746425.1 Planctomycetia bacterium | reverse complement strand
GGCCGCCGAGAGAGCCAGTATCAACAACAACATCACCCCAATCAGCATCATCACGCTTTGGAAGAGATCGGTCCATACGGCGGCCAGAAAGCCCCCCAGCAGTGTGTACCCCACGACTGTCAGGGTGAAAATTGCCAGACCGATGTAAAGCAGCCAGTCGATCGTTTGTGCCGCCTTCAGAATCTGCTGTTGATAGGCGTCGAGCTCTTTTTTACTGAGCCTCTCCGAAAGTTGCTTCTTAAGTTCGACCTCTGACCGGAAGCCCTCGTCCATCATCGAAGCCAGCTTGCCGACAATCTCTGGAGGGATGTTCTGCTTCTCGAGATTTGCGGCCGAAAGCTGAAAGGGGGCGGCATCTTCTGAAAGGGCCATCGTCCCGCTACTGGGCCAGGCCAGCTTCATTATCAGCGCGCCTGACTTGAACTGCGCCACCATCATGAACGACATGTAGAACATGATCAGCAGCGAAGTCATCAGGCCCAGCGCAGGGCTATTGAATCGCGCGCGAAACATGTCGGGCACTGTCAGAGCGCCGGTCTTCCGCGAGAGCTGCGCCAGCCGCTTCCCGAGGATGCCGAATCCTGTAATCGGAACGACCATATAACTGGCGATCCAGAGGGTGAGGATCCAGCCGTGCGTGTAAACCAGCGACGGAAAACCCATGAACGTTCCACCGCTCTGCACGGTCGCTGTCAGCGCCAGGGCCCATGCTCCCAGCCCGCGGTTCCCGAGAAAGAACCCTTTCATGAATGTTCCCGACTGCATCGCTCTGTTGGCGAGCAGTCCGATCCACATCGAGGCCACGATGAATACGACCAGCGCGGCCAGCGTTCCATATCCGACGCGGGGTTTGTCGAAGGCCGAGGCGGCCAGAATCTGCGGAGCCAGCAGCAGATGCATCAGCCGTCCCCCAGTCCGAACTCGTCTTCCTGCTCCGGGAGCTCTTCTCCCAAGTCTTCATCTTTCATGAATGTGGCGCCGAAATAGAGAGAGAATGCGACGCACGCCGACCATGGTACCACGATGCCCCAGAACACCCAGTCAGGAAAGCCCAGGACGAATTTCAGACTTTCTGCCGGTCGGTCGTAGCCGTTGACATAACAATACGTCACCGTGTAAACCAACGCCGCGAGCCAGGCGATGAAGACAACAATCGCCTCGCGCCGCGCGCTGCGCAACACAGGGTCATCGGTCGGTTCGGGCATCGAAGCTCGCTCAGAGGTGTGAGTGATTCCAGGGGCGCGAGGGAGCGTGACGCAAGACGCACTAAACGATCCGCCATCCTAACCAATCCCTGGCAGGTTGGGTACTATTGAACATGTGTTGAATTGAAGCAAATTGAAATCAGTGAGCCCCGACGATCCATCTCCGCGCAGTCGAATTCGTCAGAATTCGCGGCTTCGTTTGTCTGCGTGCCCAAACTGTGACGAGTTTGACTGCAAATCATAATGCGAGTCACTTCCACGAGCATCAAACGTCCGGGCGAACCGCCCCTTGACGGTCGCCATTCGGCAGGAGATTGCAAGCATGACTGATATGGCTTTGTCCGAAATCCTGACGCGTCTCCAGCGCGGCGAAATCGACATCCCCTCGGCCCTGGCACAACTTGGTTCGCACGTGACGGCCACGATCGGTCATACGGCCGCTGCGGAAGTCGATCTCGATCGCCTGCGGCGCTGCGGCTATCCCGAGGTGGTCTTTTCTCCAGGCAAGACGACCGCCGCGATCGCTGATGTTTTTCGGATGCAACTGGCGCATGGCCAGAGCTGCCTGGCCACACGCGTCGCAGCCGAGCAGGCGAATGATTTGCTGGCCAGCTTCCCCGAGGCCCAACACAATGCCACGGCCCGCACGCTGCGAATCACGTCGCGCGATAGTCTCACAGTGGCTGCCATCGCAGGGGCGATGAACAGGTCGGGAACTGTCGCAGTTATTACAGCGGGTACGGGAGATCTGCCAGTGGCCGAAGAGGCGCTCGAGACGGCCCGCTGGATGGGCTGCCATGCCGATCTGATCGTCGACGTGGGAGTCGCCGGCCCGCAACGACTCGCGGCGCAAAAGCACCGCTTCGAGCAGGCCGATGCGATCGTCGTCGTGGCCGGCATGGAAGGCGCGCTCCCATCGGTTGTGGGAGGGCATGTTTCGTGCCCGGTCATCGCCGTCCCCACCAGCATCGGATATGGAGCCAGTTTTGGCGGCATCGCGGCCCTGCTGGGGATGCTGAACAGTTGTGCCGCGAACGTGACGGTGGTCAACATCGACGCCGGCTTCAAGGGAGGCTTTATCGCCGGGCTGATCGCGCAGCGGGTCGCCACGTCGCGCGGCGGGGCATAACTTTGGCATCGGCGCGCACCCTGCGGGGCTTGTTCCGCGTGAACAAATTGAATTACAAATCTGGCCGCAAATCGATTTTCGGATTAAGAACCGGTCGGTTCGTTCGTCTTCTACCAATACAGAATGGGCAATCTGCCAGACCAGCGGGCCGCGCTATCAGAGTCTGTAAGATTTGTTCCTGTTTTTTCGAATGGCCAAGAATCAGGAGATTTCCAATGAGACTATTTTTTTCTCTGTTTGTCGGGCTTCTGGTTCTTGCCTTCAGTGCAGGGCAGGCGTGGGCTCTGGGCATGGAGGATTTCGGCAACAAGGCTCTTTCCGAGAATAACTACGGCGATTGGCCGGGAATTATGCCCCTTGTTAATGCAGAATCCCGCATCTATCACAATTGGATCAATGGCAACGAACACTTTTATTACAAGGGTGAAATTCGCTCGCTCAACACCGCACTCAAGGAATTCTCTGCAGTAAAGACAGATGCCCGTCGGGTCGTTCTTCGCCTGGGGTTAGGCGAGGCCCGCACCTTGGACGGGAAAAGCATTCCGTGCAACTGGCAACTGCACGTGATCGGTGGCATCGCGGGAACGTTGGCCACCCACGACAAGGGGGAACTGATCTGGAGCAAATTCCCGGTATTGACCGTCTTCGTCGGAGACGGAATCGATCTTAAGCAACTGCTGATTCCCGAGGGAATTACACTGATGAGCGTGGCAGACCTCAAGAAGCGCTGTACCGAAGCCCTGCTTAAGAGCTCGGACACGACTGTCCGCGGTTGGGGATGCGGAGAACTGGCGAGCCTCGACCTGTATGACGATGAGAGCGTCAAAACGATTGTCGGGCGGCTCGAGGAAGAAGATTCGTGGGTACGCCAGAATGCTGCCGGCGCACTTGCGGTTTTCGGGGCGAAAGCGAAAGTGGCCCTCGACGCGCTGCGGGAAACGGCAGAAAGCGAAGACCAGGGTCTCAAAGAAGCTGCCAAGAAGGCGATCGCCACGATCGAAGCCGCGGTCGATAAACCCGACGTCGAACGTAAGCATCACGCCGTGATGACGGAAATCGAGAAATTCGTTGAAGCACACCGCAATAAGTCGAAGTGAGATTGCCTGGGTGATCAGCTATGGCACGTCAATTCCCGTTCGCCTTCGCCAGAAGGCGCGCGGGTCTGACGGCGCCCGGGTACCGCTCAAGGAAGAGATGGACGAAGGGGCGTGCTGTTTAGACCTGGTAGTGTAAATGCCTGCCTGACTTTCCGGAGTGTCGGGTTACCCTGCGGTTAGGGCATTGCCGGTGAAAAATCTCGCCTGCGCATTGGCCCTTTCGAAAGTCGGCAGCAAAACGGCCATCCATGAATCGGTAAAATTCCGGGTCTTGTTATGGGTTTTGGAACGACCTCCCGTCCATGCGGGCTTTTTTCATTTCCACCCTGGCGCCTTTGCGTGAGCCATGCTTTCTGAGTTATGCTCTTGAAAAGGATCACGCGAAAAATACGCGCCGACGCGTTAAGACGCCAACGGTAACTTCCTATGGCGCACGATTGTGTACGATTTTCACTCGAGTTGCCGATCAAATTCATGGAGAAGCGCCATGCCCGATCTGTCAGATGGCGAGTCGACCGAGATGCAGGGGTCTGGCAAGCAGCCCTATCGGCTCAAGAACACCGGGGGCGTCTATTCGTGCACTTGTCCTGCGTGGCGCAATCAGTCTCTGGCGATCGAGCAGCGGACATGCAAGCATCTCCGCAAGTTGCGCGGCGACGCGGCCGAGACTGAGCGCGTCGGTAACGCGCTTCCCGTACGGAACAATGATGCCGACGAAGAAGGCGACGAAAAGCAGGGGCCGCCTCTATTGCTGGCCCACGTCTGGGAGAACGATATCGATCTGGCCGGCTGGTGGATGAGCGAAAAACTCGATGGTGTCCGCGCGTACTGGAACGGCAAGCGGTTCATCTCGCGGCTGGGGAATGAATTCCATGCCCCCGACTGGTTCGTCGCCGGGCTCCCTGATACGCCCCTCGACGGCGAACTTTGGGCAGAACGCAAAGCGTTTCAGAAAACCGTCAGCATTGTCCGCCGGCAGGACAAAAGCGATCACTGGAAACAGATTCGCTATGTTGTCTTCGACGCCCCGGCCATGACTGGCCCGTTCGAAGAGCGTCTTGCGTTTCTGGCCGACTGCGTGGCCGGCGTCGGGTCTGAATTCGTATTGTCCCACGAGCAGCGGCCGTGCCGGAACCTCGAACACCTCAGAGCCGAGCTTGCGCGGATCGAGGCGCTGGGGGGCGAAGGCTTGATGCTCCGGCAGCCGGGGTCGAAGTATGAAGCCGGACGCTCGACGACACTGTTGAAAGTCAAGAACTTTCATGACGCCGATGGGGTGGTTGTCGACCACGTGACCGGGAAAGGCCGGCATAAGGGGCGGCTGGGGGCGGTGGTGGTGAAGATGCCCGACGGCACCCAGTTTTCAGTTGGCACCGGCTTTTCTGACAAGCAGCGAGAAACACCACCCCCGATAGGGAGTACGATCACGTACCGCTATCAGGAGCTCTCTACGGGGGGCGTCCCGCGCTTTCCGTCTTTTGTCCGGCACCGCGCCGATTCCGAGTTGGCCGTTCCCGCGGCAAAGCGACCGACGGAACCGAAACCTTTGGCCGCTGTGCAGAAACAAACGGCGGTTTCCGCTGGGCCGGCCAAGAAGTCAGCGGCCACAAATTCCGCCAGCACTCGCGCGGCGGAGAATGCCGGCAAGCGCTATTTCGAGTTCGTCGAAGGATCGTCGTCCAAGTTCTGGGAGATTTCAGTCACTGGCGTCGATGTCA
>JAYTRB010000280.1:0-2224 GCA_043746425.1 Planctomycetia bacterium | reverse complement strand
GAACGCTCGAGCCGGTGCCGAGAAGTTCAAGAAAGCGAAAAAGTTCAACGACTTTCGGCAGATGCTCGCCGAGATGGAAAAAGAAATCGACGCCGTGACGGTCAGCACGGCCGATCATACGCACGCCGCGGCGTCGATGATGGCCATCAAGCTCAAGAAGCACGTCTATTGCCAGAAACCACTGACCTGGAGCGTCTTCGAGGCCCGCGCCTTGCGCGAAGCAGCCCGCAAATACGGTGTATGCACCCAGATGGGGACGCAGGGAACGGCCCTCGATGGGTTTCGCACAGCAGTCGAAGTCCTGCGTTCGGGCGCGATTGGCCCGGTTCATGAAGTTCACGTATGGACCGATCGTTGCGGCAAATGGTGGAAACAGGCGCCCGACATCGTGGCCCGTCCCGGCGAAATACCCGCCGTGCCCGCGCACGTCCATTGGGATCTGTTCCTCGGCCCCGCAGAAGAACGGCCGTACCACCCAGCCTATCATCCTTTCGCCTGGCGCGGTTGGCGCGATTTTGGAACCGGCGCCTTGGGGGATATGGCCTGTCATCTGGCGAATATGCCATTCATGGCTCTCAAGCTCAAACACCCCACCAGCATCGTGTCGCAGAATTCAGAGTTCAATTCCGAGACGTACCAGCAATGGGCCACGATCACTTTCGAGTTTCCAGCCCGCGAAAGCATGCCCCCCGTCAAATTCGTATGGTGGGAAGGAATTCGCGATGGCCAGAGAAATCTTCCGTCGAGCGAGCTGTTTAGTGGGCAACAGCGCCCCGACAACGGCATCTTGTGCATCGGCGACAAGGGGACGCTCTTTACTGCCAACGCTCAGGGTGGCGACTACCAACTGCTCCCTGCCAACGATTTTGAAGGATTCAAAGAGCCCGACAAGGTTTTCCCGCGTCTTGGCGGGGCCGATCACGACAACAGCCAGAAAAAGGAATGGATTGCCGCCTGCAAGGCAAATCAGCCCGATCTGGCCCTGACGAACTTTGAATATGCAGGTCTCCTCACCGAAGCGATGCTGCTGGGGAACGTGGCCATAGCGGCTGGCAAGAAAATCGACTGGGACGGCCCGAATCTGAGAGTCACCAACGCCCCGGAAGCCCAGAAACTCCTTCACCGCGAATACCGCAAGGGATGGACGCTGTAGCGTGCGCCTGGCTTGCCCCAGCGGCAGACGGCGGCGTTTGCAGTCGTACCGGCGATGCCGCAACGAGTGCGACCGAATTCATCGATTGCCATTGCCTGGCATGACTCGCCGGCCCAGCGTGTTTTGCAAATACGACGGCACCGCACATTTCACCTTGAACCTGTGACCTGCCCCCCTTTTGCCTCGCGCATTCGAGGACACGCAAATTGCGAGTCTACGCGGGGACACGGGAAGCTTCTTCGGCCCGCCGGTCGGCAAGCATTTTGCCGACGCTTGCCATCGCATCTTCGATTGCCACTTTAACGGGGGCGGTCGAATCGCGCCATTTCACTTCGACCTGCCCCTCTTTGAGTCCCTTACCGCCGATGACGAGCCGCAGGGGAATTCCGATCAGATCGGCATCTTTGAATTTGACCCCGGCCCGCGCATCGCGATCGTCGAGCAGCACGTCGACCCCAGCCTCGCCGAGTTCCTTGTAGAACCGCTCGGCCAGCGCCATCGTTTCGGGCTCGTTGATGTTAAGGGGAATGACAAGCACTTCGTAGGGTGCGACCGACAACGGCCAGATCAATCCGTTCTCGTCGAAACTGGTCTCGGCCAGTCCCGCCACGATGCGGTTGATACCGATGCCATAACAACCCATGATCATCGGATGCCGCTGTTCTTTTTCGTCGAGGAATTCGGCCGCCAGCGAGACGCTGTATTTCGTCCCCAGCTTGAAGACATGGCCGACTTCGATGCCATGCACGAGCTTCAACATTCCCCGGCATTTGGGACAGACATCGCCATCGAGCGCCATGCGCAGGTCGTGCGTGGCCGTTAACTGGAAGTCACGGCCGACATTGACGCTGGTCAGGTGCATGTCGGCTTCGTTCGCGCCGCTGATCGCGTTGACGATCGGCGGAATGTCGTGGTCGGCGAGCAGATCGCACTTGATTCCCACCGGTCCAGCGAATCCCACGCGGGCTCCGGTCACCAGCAGAATGGTCTTCTCATCGGCCAGCTCAACCGACTTGGCCCCCAGCGCCCGGCGAATCTTCGCCTCATTGGCTTCATGATCGCCGCGAATCA
>JAYTRB010000279.1:0-3884 GCA_043746425.1 Planctomycetia bacterium | reverse complement strand
GGCGTGTGACCTCCAGCGGGTTCTGGCCATGACGCAACAGCACGACCCCGCCCACGGCTTCGCTGCCGTCCTTCTCGAGTATCCCGCGTCGCGGGCGGGTTCCCAGCGCCACCCTTCCCAGGTCGGCCAGGCGCACAGCTCGGCCGCCCGCCGCAGGAATCATGACATTCTCGAGGTCGCGAAGAATCTGCTGCGGATCGGCCTCAGAATCAGCGTCGGCTCCGGTTCCGAGCCATCCGACTCCACGGACGATGTACTCGGCGTTCGCCTTATGAATTACGTTCCCCCCGACAGCGGCGTTTGAACGGCCCAGTTCCCGCATTACATTCTGCAGCTCCACCTCCCGATCTCTCAATTTGAGGGGATCGAGATCGACATGGTATTCGAGAACATGCCCCCCCACGCTGGCGACTTCGGCCACTCCCGGCACTGATTCGAGTTGGTGTTTGATGAACCAGTCTTGAATTCCGCGAAGTTTCGCCAGATCGTACCCGGCACCTTCGACCGTGTACCAGAAAATCTGACCGGTCGGAATCGCATCGGCCGCAAGCCGCGGCGAAACGCCTGTCGGCAGTGACTCTTCCAAACCGCCCAGTCGCTCTTGAACCCGCCGACGGGCGGTCGCAAAATCGACCGAGTCTTCAAAAATCAAATGGATCATTGAGTAATTCACGTCACTCGAACCGCGCACCGCGCGAATGCCGGCGAGGTTCTGCAATGCACGCGACAGCGGATACGTGATCTGGTCTTCGATCTCGCGGGGACTATGTCCCGACCATTCGGTGAAGACGATCGACTGGTTTTCCGACAGATCGGGGACAGCATCCATGGGGGTCTGATGGACCGCATACACTCCCCAGACCGCCAGGACCAACCCCGCGACAATCACCAGACCCCGATGGCGGATCGAGAATTCTATAACGCGGTCAATCATCTTGGCTCACAACACTCGCATTCTTCGGCAATAACAAAAGGGGTTTCGCCCCAGGCGATTCAGCACGGCTTGTGGCCCGAACCAAAACCAAGCGAATCACTTCCCTAGTTGACTTTGAGCTTTGCCAGGTATTTCTTTGGTTCCTTCTTCAGCGCCGATTCGCAGCCTTTGCAGCAGATGAAAACCTTTTTTCCTTCGACGTTTACGGCAATTGGCCCTCCCATTGAATCGAGACTTGCGCCCGTGACGGGGCATGTTTTCTGCAGGTTTGCGAGTTGCTGATCGGAGGCCGACAGTTTAATTGCGGCGGACTTCTTCTGCTTATTGGGTCTGTCGCGCGGAACGTCGGAGGTGACTGCCCGCGATGTGCCGGCTGCGCTTCCCACAACAGTGGCGCGTGAAGCGCCAAAGTAATTAGCCGCCAGGTTGGGACTCAACCGCGCCTCGGCGTCAATCAGGAACGCCCCCACGGTGGCCACTTTCTGACCCGCTTCGATGCCCGCCAGAACCGGAAAGTAATCGCCGCAGCGCGGGCCCAGCCTCACTTCGACCCCGTCGAACATACCGGGCATCGTTTCAATGAAAACAACGCGCCGGGTTCCCGTATCGATGATCGCCGTTTCAGGAACGGCAACGACGTCGCTGCTTTCACCGTTTGCCTGCCCCGCAAGCAATGCGGCGAACCCTTCGATTTCGGCCAGAGGAACGGCAATGTGCGCGGTGCAGAACATTCCCGGACGCAGGCCGGCCGGCCTGCCATTGAGTTGAATGCGAACGATCGTATCGGGGCGATTGGCCGGCAGCGGTACGGCCTTCTCGTTCACCACTACGCAGCCGGGAAAGGGCTCCAGGCCCGGTAATTCCTCGACGAAGACGCGGGCCTGTCTTCCGGGCGTCAAGAGCGCCATGTCACTCGCATACGTATCGCAATCGAGGATAAAACTGGAAGTAAGATTGGGCGGGCCGGTGGGCGAAGTATCAGGCGGCGGCAGTTCCATGGCGGCGTCGATCAGCCGACCTGCCACGATGACTTCCCGAACCAGCTTCTGCCGTCTCACGACCGACGTCTTGATTCCCGCCAGCTGGATGCGATAGGGCGAGAATTGCATTCGCGCCACCAGCCCCTCGGGGAGTATGACGGCCTCTCCCTTTTTTCGCCGGACAAGATCCATGTTGCAGACC
Source organism: Planctomycetia bacterium (assembly GCA_043746425.1). Classification (GTDB taxonomy): domain Bacteria; phylum Planctomycetota; class Planctomycetia; order Planctomycetales; family Planctomycetaceae; genus JACQFH01. Next base: position 1,768 of record JAYTRB010000279.1, on the reverse strand, counting down.
GGGCAGATTGCCGGCCAGTCGGAAATAATTCCGGCATCCATGGGACACCAGTATTCGGTGTCATCCGAAACGGAATTCTGAACAACGCTCGCTCCGGTGAGCCAATGTGTCAATGTGTCCCAGTAGTTTCGCAGATCTCCCCACAACCCCACGACCAGAAATGCCACGACCAGCACGACTACGAACCGCAGCCGCACCTGCACGACGCGCGCCGCCAGCCACACCTGCCGCCCAAACGCGCGAGCGATGTCGGGCCTTTCGCGCGACCTTTCGGTTCGTGGAAGCATGTCGCGGGGCTGTTCGTCTGTCACGTCGTCATCCTGTTCAGAAACCCTCTGCGCTGAAACGCGTTTTGATAAACTGCCCGACCTCGAGGATATCCCGGAATTCGTCGGTTCATCTCGTTTGGTTTAATGTGCTCGTCTCAGCATCATCCGCACTGTTCGGCTCAGAATCTTCTGCCGGCATAATATGGTCCCAATGACTGAGCATCTCGAAATCTTCATGCCGGAAGACCCACAACGGATCCAGCCCGATCACCACATACCGCACTTTTTCCTCCGCCTCGGGATTGTTCAGCTTGAGGCGTACGGCAAAGCAGCGCGAGGTGGCGCCCGGCGCTTCGCCAAGAATTTCGAACGATTCAAGCGTCTGCCCCACCTTTCGATGTTTGTCGATGACCTGAATTCGGACTGGCAATTTATCGATGCGCTCGGACGCGTTTCCCTCATTCCAGTCTTCGAGCACAGCTGCGACCGCAGCCCGGGCGAGTTCGGGCGCCGGCACGAGCCGATCACGTTCTGCTTCGCCGGCGCAGCCGCAAAAAATGAGCGCGGCAGCTGCGACCGGCCACACCGACCAGTTACATAATGAGGCTTGCGGTGCGAGTCTCATAGTCGTTTGTGCTTCGAAATTTGGGTTCAGGATCGCTCGGCTAGAACGGGCTCGAGAACGCTTCGCCTCCGTTGCGCGTTCCCATCGCCCGCCACACTCCCAGATCAATGCTGCTCGAAGCGAAGTGAACGCTGCCATCGCCCATCATGACTTGCACACCGCCGACGTGCCGGCTCGACGCAGATACCTGCATCGCCATGTTCGTCATGTTTCCGCCAAAAGGAATCCCAGCACAGGAGACAGAATTCGGGCCGCTGACATGGTTGTACAAAGTGCAACAATTCTCTCCCATGACCCAGCTCGCCCCCCATTTGCTGGTCAGCGGAACGGCTGTCATGGGGTTGGTGGCCATGCATGTCTGGTAGGTGGCCGCCAGCGTGGTCTGGTTCGGCATGACGTACAGGTCGGCCTTGGGGTCACTGGTGCCGTTGCCACGGATTCGCTCACTGAAGAACGCTGTGTTGCTCATACCATCAGTGACATCCGCCGGCCGAATACGGCTCAGGAAGTAGAATATGCCCTGATTCGTTTCGCCAGGAGAAGTATCGCTCGGTGCGGGGGTCGCGCTGCCGCGATCGCACAACCAGCTCCCCTGATTGCCGCAGTAGTTATTCTCGCCTTCCCAGGTGCTCGAAACGCTCAAATCTGACGGGCAAAGAAAAATTGCCACCTTGGTCTGCGATTGCAGGGTGTTGATGTTTCCTGGACTTTGATAAGCAGGCATGAAAGGCACGCCCCCGGCCATTCCCGGCGTGTCGGGAGGATTGAGGAAGCTGATGGCGTTGTACAGCGGCGATTGATCCATATACGGCAGAATCATCGACTGTGCCGACCAGCGTGCATAGACGGGCGCACCCAGGGATGCATATCCGGC
>JAYTRB010000278.1:0-13474 GCA_043746425.1 Planctomycetia bacterium | reverse complement strand
CGCCAGCCTCGCCCTGCATTTGCGGTGGTACGATCGGCACGGCGGTTGCCGGCGCCCGCTTAGCCGTCAGCGGGCCGCGAATCGAGAATCGGCGACTCTCGTTTCCAACAATCTCGAGATATGGGCCCCACGATTTCTTCAGCCGCTCACTCAACCGCTGCCAGTTGCATTCGATTTCACCGTGCAGATCGATTTCGGGCCGCTCCCAGACCTCGGTCAATTGACCACTGGCGGTCAGGTGCATGCCGTCTGAAATGGCCTCTAGCTGCAAGACCTCAATCAACTTCTTGTCGCCTATAAAACGCCCTTTTCCCAGCAGCTTTAAGCGCGGTTCCGACCAGATCGTCTTCCATTCGGTGACGCGAGACGACTCGGTTTCTTGCGAAAGCCGGCGGGCATCCTTCTCGCGACGGAGGGCCGCAATCTTCGTCTCACGTTCAGCCCGGCGCTGGGCCAGTCGCTCGTTGCGGTCACGCGGCGAGCCTGCCGGGGCAGGGGGAGCAATGGCTGGTGTTTCGATGGCAATCGGCTCGACCTCACCGCGGCGGCGCTCAACCGTCTTTGTCGTGAGCTTGCGGATTAACAGGTTTTCCACATCCCCTTGCACAGCGACGACAGGCCACCCTGCGGAGTCGCCTTGCCAATTGACGGCGATTCGGACACGACCGTGAATCTCATGCGCATCTGTGTCGAAAAACTTTCCCAACCGCTCGACAAGTCGGTCGAGGTCGCAATGGCCTTCGATTTGGCCGCGGTCGCTGTTTCCGCGACCAGAAAGCTCCACGACGTCAGACCGGCATTCGAGAGCGTCGATTTGCACACGATCTTGCTCACGATGGAGGTCGATTCTTAGGTTGAGGGGTTGATCCCACGCGACCGTTTCCTGGCCAATTTGTGCCACAAGCCGTGTCGTGTCTACACGGCATTTCCAGCCGGTACGTCCTTCCTGAACCTGGCTGGCCACAGCGAGGCTCACTTTTCCTTCGGTCAGCGCGGCCCCTTCGCGCATAGGCAGGGTGTGGGGCAACAACCTGGCAAGGCGCACGAGATCGAGCTCGCCGCGCACTTCAAAATTCGGCTCGTGCGGCCGACCCTCGTCGGCCGCCCTGTCGCGTGGCGTGCCCGACCGACCAATCGCAAATGTCCCCTGGCCGTCGACCCGGCCTATGCCGGCGATCAATTCAAATCGATCGACACGGCACGACGCAGCATCTGACGAAACCTTTCCCTGAAAGCGGGTGTCGCCCAGTGCCAGACGATCGTCATGCAGCAGACTGGGGCAAACGATCATCAGATCTTTGGTCGTCAACTGCCATTTTCCGTCAAGTGGTCGAGCGGCGCCCGATATCTTTTCGCCACGGGAAGTCAGCTGCAGATCGCCGCTCACTGTCCCCGAGACGTCGAGATCAGAGGCCGCGCGACTGAAGAGCGGCGACAGGGCGGCCAGGGGTAGATTGCCGGTTTTGATTCTTGCCTCCCAGGGCCCGAGCGGCGTTCCCGCGGCCTGGGCGGCGCTCGACCAGGTGAAATCGACTGCGAGCGGTTCGGCCTGGGGGGCATCGACGAGGGTGGCCGCGAGTTGGGCGCGATGGGGGGCCGATCGCGGGCGATCGGTCGCCACTTCAAGACCAATCGCTCGCCATTTCGCAGTCCGGCCAGTGGAGGTATCAATGGCATTCAGCGCACCGTCCACCACTTCGAACGATCGTTTTCGTTGCGACTGCTGTGGATGGGCGAGAACGGGCGCCAGCGCATCTTCGACGTTGCTTCCTGCTGATCGCAACAAAACCGTGACGACCGGCTGTTCGAGACGGATATGAACGGGCTCGCTCCGGCGGAACAGTATCGCCCAGACCCCCCGGTTTTCAGTGATTTTTTTAATTTTGACAAACGGTTCGCCGTCTGGGGCATCGAGCTCAACGTCCCATAACTCAATTGGTCCCCCCCATGTCAGAGAGGCGCGACCGACCCGAATCGGCTGTACAAACCCGCGCAACCGCAGTCGCGGCAACTCGTGCCGCAGAACCGTCTGTGACAGAATCTGCGGAGCCAACGCAATGAAAAGCCCCATCGCCAACAGCCCGCCGATCAGAATTCGGCGCCAGCGGCGGCCCTGCCGACGAACAGCCGGCTGCCCGGTGATTCCCTCGCCCGTCGGCTTGTCTGAGTCGGAGTTGCCCGGCTTTTGTTCGCCTGTTCGCATGTCTGGGTCCTTTGCGAGTCTCGCGGCCGCTGGCCGCGATCGGGCTCTTCAATTCTGAGAATCGCACTGTGAAATTCGATGTCATCTTGCGGCGCTCCGAAAGGCCGCCGCTTTTCACCCGTAAAGAAGACGTGGCTTGCTGGTAATTCTATTTCATGGCCGGCGTCTTGCGATAGCGCGTCTTAACGGGCTCTGCCAACCGTCCCAGAAAGCGGTCGGCGTTCTTAAGGCATACCCACCGAATCGCCACCCACAGACCGCCGTAAATTGCCAGATTCAACGGCAGTAACAGAAGAAATGGCGAGAATTGTTGCTGTGCGGCCCCTTTTTGGGGGAGCATCTCGGCCGGGTTCAGCCCTTCGATCGTGGCAATCTGATCGGCGGGACTGAGGGCCAGTAGGCAGTTCAACCACGCCGAGACGCTCGTTCCCGACATGTCGACCAGCATCGCCCGCACTACGGTCGGCACCAAAAGCCATCCAGCCACCAGGGCCAGGGTGACCAGTACGGCTTTCATCTGCGAACGCATTTTCAGTCCGATCCACAAGGCGAGCCACGCCAGAAGGGGCAGGTAGATGGCCACCGAGGCGACTGACAATGCCAGGTAGGGCCATCGATAGCGACTTTGCTGATACCACCACACCTCAAACGCAAAGACGGTCACGAACGGCACAAACAACACTTTGATGAGTCGCGTCACGCCCCGCAGCTTTTGTCGCAGAATCTCGCCACCCGTCAAAGGCGTCGTCAGCAAGACATCGAGCGTCTGTCGGGTGCGCTCGGCGCCCACCACGCTGGCAGAATGCACGACGATCATGGCCGCGGCCAGGAGCCAGAGCCCATACAGAAGCCGTGAGACTCTGGCAATGTCGGGCCCCCCGGGCGAGAAAAGCCGCAGCGATTGCAATACGATCAACAACGGCAATTCAAGCACGACCAGCACGCGAAACAGATACCTGAACGTCCCCAGCGATTTTTTGGTCGTCTCGCGCCACGCGACAGGTTCGAGGCCTGGCAACGGCTCACCATCACTTACCAACACGATACCCCCGGTCACCGTGTTGGCATTGTTGAAGAACGCATCGAGCTTTTGGAACAAACCCAGGAGGACGTTTTTCGGGGTGACAAACGCGCGGGCTTGCAGAACGAGGCGGGCTGCTACCAGAAACCCGGTTGTCATGAAAGCCGAAAATGTCGAACTGACCAATGTAACCCCGAAGGGATTATCTGACGCATTCCTGAACAACCATGGTCCCCACCCGAACGGAAACAAGTTGTACAGCACCAGAAACAACACGTAGTTTCCGATAAATGCCTCGACCGTGGTGGGGTACCAGGCCGAGCATAAGATCGACAAGGCGGCTGTCTGAAAACAGGCGATGACCAGCAGCACAATTCCCGACCAGAGGTAATCTAAAGTAATACCGCCGAAGCTGTACGCGACAGCCATCAAAGGGAAGGAGAGGAAGACGAACGTCAGCATCGGAACAACCCTTCCCAGCAGCTTCTGCAAAACAATCTGCCTGGGAGTGAGCGAGGTAATCAGCAGCAGGCCCAGACTGTTGCGCTCTTTTTCGACGGTAAGACACCCGCAACTGATGGCCGGCAGAAACAAATAGATGCTCCAGAACTGCAAATTCACCAGTTTCTCGAACATCTGCCGCCCCTGCCCCAGCCCGCTGGCCCGACCGCCTCCCACCTGAAGAAAGTTTCCGTAAAACAGACCACAGGCGGTGATAAAGAGAATTCCCGCATAGGCGAAGCGAATGATGTAGGTGCGTCTCTGCGCAGATTGTTCGTTCAGCTCTTTGGCCAGCAACGGCAGTTCGAACCGTTTCAGAAACTTCGTGCCCGACATTAAGGATCCTCGTAAAACAACTGGCGATAAACTATCCAGCGGCTTTCACGGCGAAGGGCCACAATCAGCAGCCATTGGCGGGTATCGGTCACGTCCAGAAGTGCCAAGTCCTCCAGGTTTTCGCCGCCGGTCGGCGAGATCTGCGAGACGATTGCAAACAGCCCGCGTGACTGTTGCACACTCATGGCGCCCATCAGCGGTAAGATTGACGAGGGAGCGTCCCGGGCGAGGCTCAACAGGTCATAAGCCGGCAGGCTGTCATCGGCCGCAGAGGATGTCGCCAGGCTTCCCTCGTGGGCCTCGGGCAGGCGATCGGTCGCGGGCGTGGTGATGTGCGACTCGTCGAAAACAGAGAGTCGGTGCAGCAGCACAATCTGCGAATCGGGTTCGCGCTCGCGAACAAAATCGAACAGCGACTTTCGCCCCTCTTCGGAAGCCAGCCCGCCGCGAGGCAGGGCGCGCCAGTCGAGCTTCGATTCCGACAGCGGCGGCGGTTCGTTGCTGAAGGCTGTCTGGCGTGTCACCCACGGCGACCATTGCCGCAGCTGCTGATGCACCGTAAACAGAGCCGGCATGGCCCCTTCGTAGACCGGTAGATCAATCGCCACCGCTTCGGTGTCGTCGACTTCGTCGGCATCCTGAAACATGAAAGGCCGATAGGCAGTCGTACGCTGTTCAGACAACACCGCGCGTTGGGTCAGGTCGGCGAAAAGCGTGTTTCGCAGCACTGTCTCAGTCTGACGTTGTGTGGCGACGAACAACAGTTCAAAGCGGCTGGTGCGGGCCACTTTCGTGCAGACATTCGAGTCGGCGACGTCACTTTCCAGATCGACGAGGGTCAGCGAAGTCCGATAATCGGCGTGCCCCATGTAATGCTCAGCGATTTTCACCGTACCCAACGTGAACGCTGTCGCGGTCGTTACAAAGAGCCACCACGTGTATTTTCGGCAATTGAGCCGACCGAGCAGAAAGTAGTCTCCCGGAGCCACTGCCAGAAGAAACAGCGTCAGGATCACCACGACGACTGTCAGTGGAACCCCTTCGATTCGCTCGGGCAATAAAAACTGCCGGATGGACTGGACCTTGTCGTCGCGCTCAGGCGCGAACTGGCGTGGCACGCGATAAGTGTCTGTCATCAGTCGTGCCGCAGGCGCTTCCCAGTGTCCGGTTTCGACGATCTTCGCAGATTGCCCGGCCTGCACCTTCCAGAGAAAGGCCACGGTCTCGCGCCATTCCGCAGAGGTGAAATCGTATTGTGCCTCGAGATTTTCGTGAATGATAACCGCCCGGCCCAGCCCCGCGCGCAAGAGGGCAAACTTTTTCCCCGCCGACAGCGCCGCCGCGCCCACAATGAGTTGTCCCCTTTCATCGAGCGAATAGGCTGCTTCAGATGCGGTTGATTCTGCGCCGCCGGGGCACTGGCCCGCCAGTCGGTTAATGAACTCGACGTGTGTGGAGGATAAGATGCCGCGCGGCGCGATTACCGCACTTCCTCCCGCAGCCAGCCAACTGCCAATCGCCGAGAGCTGCGAACGGCGCAACTTTTGAAATCCTTCGCCTTCGAGCAGCAGACAATCGAAACTCGCGTAGCCTGCGTCAAAGGCCGGCATTTCCTCAGGCGTCATCGGCGAAACGTAGGTCAGCAGATCGAATCGTTTGTCGGGGAGGGGATTGAATTGTTCCAGCCCGAGGGAATCGGCAATTCCACGTTCAGCCTGCGGTCGCCAGAGTTCGTGCGGCTGGACTTTGGCCACGACGAAGGCCCGCTTGGCAACCGCGGGGACGACCAGATCGTTCACTTCTCCCAGGCCGATCGTCTCTCGTTCGCCAATGAATCGCGCGTAGCCTGTTACGGGGGTCTTTTCATCATGAACGACGATGGGAGGGAGCGCCACTCGCCAGCGCTGGCCCCCCGCGGTAATCGCCAATTCGTGACTGAGGTATTCGTGGACCAGCCTCTTGCCGATATACCATTTGATTTCAAGCCGCCCCTCGAACAGTTGCGGCGAGGTGCAATCGATCGAGATCTCAAGGGTCTGGGGAGCCTGCGAGCGAGCCCGGCGCACGATCGAATTGATCTTCAACGTCAGGGGCGTGTATGGCGGCGCACCGTCAGCCGACATCATGAGACTCGGCGATGCCAGCATGAGACCGAGCAGGGCCACGAACACCATTTGTCGCATTAAGAACACCGATCTCAAAGACCGCAGCAAAAAAGGACCAGGAGAGAGGATCTATGCCAGAAAGGTTTTAGAAAGAAGAATGTCAGAAAGAGGCCCACGAGAGAAACAAGAGAAGTGAAGCACGGCTGCAATAGGCGTGAGAACCAAATGCTGTTTTCCCCAGGCGTGTCAAGAGAGGCGTTGATTTCGGATTGGTTCTGCCCGATGCCCAGGCTGGGTGTTCTGTGTCATCTTTCAGTAGGGAATTTCTTTGTTACGGAACAGCGGCCGGTGGTCGGGCGACAAGTGAATGCACCTCTTTCACGATCGTTTCCTCAACCTCGCGACTCCACACGGTCGGCAGGCCATAATAAACCATGGCCCCTCCACCCTCGTAGCCACCCTCCTTCAGCACCCGCAATGACGGAATGTACGCCATGACATCGTTGGTGTAGGCGGCCACCCAGATTCGTTCGGGCCCCAGTTCTCTCTTGAGGCGCAGTGAATAGTCGACCACCACCTCGCCTCCCAGCAGCACCCACGGCAGCGCCCGACCGAGACTCCAGATCTGCACCGGGTACGGGTACGTCTGGCTCAGTGGTTTTCCGGAGTCAATCTGCTCGAGTAACAGGCGCCCCCGTTGGGCGGCGTACTTGTTGCTTGATTGCGCTTCCTTATCGAGATCGTCGCGCGTCGGCAGTTTGTCTAATGCCAGCGAAACTTCGGAATAGTGCGTTTCGAGGGGGCCATCGACCGGGGTCATGGTTCCCGCCAGCACGGCATCAACCGACTCGGCCAGCGACCGACCGTATTCACGAGCCAGATCGACTGACTTTCGCGGAAGCGGGTTCTGATCTCCGCCGCAGCCGGCGAAAAAAAGCGATACAGCGCCCGGATGCAACTTCTCAAGCTCGAGTTGCGCGAATCCCGGATAGTCGCCCGACCACTCGAAAAATGGCAGCACCGTCGCGTGGCAGGCGTATCCGAATACAATCGCGGCCAGTTTTCCATCGGGACGCCGCACCGACAGCACCGGAACATCGTAATCCACCGGCCCTTTGAGCAATCCCTGTTCGCGCAATCGGGGAACATCGGCTTCGACATTCGTCCGGCGGTTGACGGCAATCGTCGAATGGCCATTTCCCCACGCCACCCGCGCCGGACCAAGTTCTGCGAGCGCCTGACCAACCAGACTGACCAGTTGCGTTTTGAGCTCGGCCGTGTAAACGGCGATCAATTGTCGCTGCACCTCATCGAGAAAATACATCGTCATCAGCGTTCGTCCGACGATCGGGCCCGAATGCGTGTGCGACGAGCAGAGTGCGATCTGCCGCCGTTCCAGTTTGTATTTTTCACCGAGCGCAGCACAAACGGCCGTGGAAAAATCGCGATCGATGCCGACCAGGTCGAGCGTCACAAGTGCGGCTCGTTCCCCATGCGGATCTTCGAGAACCAGCGCTTTTGCCCACAGGTCAATCGAGGTTCCGGCGGCAGCCCGATCGCGGACAGCATATCCCGACATCCACATCGGGCGGGCCGGGGTAATCTTGATGCGCGCGGCACCCGCTTTCCAATCGGCCGCACCGGCGGGCCAAGGCACGAGCAGGATGAGCCCGATCGACATGTGAATGCCCAGGCTGCGGCCAAGCCAGTGTTTTCGCGCGCCGATTTGCATGCCGCGTCTCCTCTTTTTGCTGCGAGGCCTTGGATTTGCAGTTGAGATCGGTTCGAGAGTACCCTGTTTTGCGGCGCAGAGAAACCCGCCGGCCTGATTCGGAAAAATTACCAGACGATTCGCTCGACCGCGATTTTGCAGAATGCCGCCAATTCAGGACCGGTCTGCACCACCTTGGCTGGTGAAATGTTGTGAATCGCGTGCAAAAGGCATACAATTCCACCTTGCCCTCGACGAATTAGCGGCGAGACGCACGATCAACCGCGCGGCGGAGAAAAAAGGAAATTCAGCCAGTGCCCAAGTCTGACGACACGCCCGGTTTCATTGAGAATCGGCCTGTCGATCGCAACTCTCGGCACGCGCGCGTCATTGGCCTGGTGGCAAGTCTCGTGATGGGGTTCACCGGTGCCTGCCGCGAGAAGATTTCGGTCGCGCCGACACAGGTCGCGAAGGAGTCGCCCTGGTTCGATGACGTCACCAGTCAAGCCGGATTGACTTTCGTGCATGACGCGGGAGAAGCCGACGATTACTTCATGCCGCGCAGCATGGGTTCTGGCGCCGCCCTGTTCGATTACGATAACGACGGGCGCTTGGATATTTACCTGGTCCAGAATGCCGGACCCGAATCGAAATCGTCGAATCAGTTGTTTCATCAGGAAGCCGACGGCCGCTTCCTGGATGTGAGCCCCGGTTCGGGTCTCGACGTCGCCAGTTACGGAATGGGTGTCGCAGTCGGCGACGTTAACAATGACGGGTGGCCTGACGTGCTGTTGACGGGGTATGGTGATGGGCGGCTGTTCCTGAATTGCGGGGGGGGCCGGTTTGACGATGTCACGCTCGAAGCGGGTTTCACGCAGCCGTCCTGGGGCATGTCGGCCGCCTTCTTCGATTACGACCGCGACGGCTGGCTCGACCTGGTCGTCGTGAACTACCTCGATTACGAACGCACTCGCCCCTGCGGCGGCCCCGGAGGGACCGCAGATTTTTGCGGGCCGGCGAATTTTCGAGGAACGGTCACCCGCCTGTATCATCACTGCGGCAACACGATTCCCAACGAGCTGCACCCCACTGCGCCTCAGAATGCCAAGACGCACACCGCTCAACCACCTGCGGTGAAGTTCGAAGATGTGACGCTCGCCTCAGGACTGGGCAACGCCATCGGACCGGGATTGGGAGTCGTCTGCGCCGATTTCAGTGGCGATCACTGGCCCGACATTCTTGTGGCCAACGACGGCAAACCCAACCATTTATGGATCAACCAGCAGGACAACACATTCACCGAAGAAGCAGTCCTCAGCGGCATCGCCTTCAACAGCCTGGGAGACGCCCCGGCCAATATGGGAATCGCCGTCGGCGATGTCGATCATAATGGCGCCCTGGATGTATTCGTGACGCATCTGACCGAAGAGAGACACACACTGTGGCTGCAGGATCCCAAGGGCCAGTTTCGCGATGGTACCGCCCTGGCCGGCCTCGGGCAGCCGCGGTGGAGAGGAACCGGCTTCGGCACCCTCTTGACCGATTTCGACGCCGACGGAGAACTCGATCTGGCCATCGCCAATGGTCGTGTTAAGCGGCACACTCAGGCTGCTCGGGTCGAATCGCGCCAGAAGATCGCGACCGCTTCATCATTCTGGGACGATTATGCAGAACGTAACCAGCTCTTCGTCAACGAGGGCAACCATCGGTTTCACGATGTGTCTGATGCAAACGCGCCCTTCTGCGAAACCCCTGCGGTCTCGCGCGGCCTCGTTCTAGGTGACATCGACAACGACGGGGCGGTCGATTTGCTCGTTACGTCAATCGCCAGCCCGGCGCGACTTTTTAGAAACGTCGCCCCCCGAAATGGCCACTGGCTGACAATTCGGACGATCGACCCGGCCTTGCACCGCGATGCCTACGGAGCTGAAGTGACCGTTCTGGCTGGAAAAAGGCGCTGGTTTGCCTGTATGAATCCGGCGGCGAGCTACCTGTGCAGCAATGATCCGCGAGCCCATTTCGGATTGGGCTCTGCTGCGGCTTTCGACGAAATCGACGTCGTCTGGCCCAATGGAAAGCACGAGCTGTTTGCCGGCGGAAACTCAGATCGGTCGATCGTTCTGCGCCATGGAGAGGGAACGCTCAAAGCCGGGTCCGCGGAATGAACCTTCATTGCTGTCAACTCTCGGTCACACCGCGCAGTCGCCGACTGACATTCGCCGTTGTCGCGTTGTCGGCGCTGATTGGGGTCGCCGCAGCGATTGTCGGCGCGCTTCGCCCCGGTGCGGCGACGCCCCCCGCTCTCGCCGGGGAAGGGCTCGACTCGGCTGTCGTCGCGGCCCTGGAGCGCGGCCGCGCGGCGGTCATTCGCAGGCCGCGGTCGGGCGCCAGCTGGGGAGAGTTGGGGATGCTGTTTCTCGCACATCACTTTGATTCCCAGGCCGCCGTGTGTCTCGTTCGGGCAGAAGAGCTCGAACCAAGAAACCCGCGCTGGCCGTATCTGCAAGCGATGGTGCTCAGTTTTGAAAACTCCGAACAATCGGTTCGCAAACTCGAACGGGCAGTCGAACTGGCCGGCGATGACTTCGACATGCCACGGTTGAGACTGGCCGAGGCCCTGCTGGCACAGGACCGCATCGATGAAGCGGAACGGAAGTTTCTTGAAATTCTCAACACAGATGGCGCGAATTCACGAGCCCGGCTGGGTCTGGCGCGCGTCGCACTGCAGCGAGATCGGCCCGACGCGGGAATCGACCAGCTGGCGCACGCCCTCGATAACCCGAGTACCAGAAAGGGGGCCCGGCAACTGCTGGCGCAACTCGAACTGCGCCGAGGAAACCGCGACAAAGCCGACGCGGCTCTGCGGGAGGCTGCCACCCTGCCCGACGACACGCCCTGGCCCGATCCTTATGCCCGCGAAATGTCACAAAGGCAAACCGGCAGGCAGGCGGCCCTTGAGCGCGCGGCTCAGTTGCTCGGTCAGGGCCGATCTCCTGAAGCCGTCGAAGTATTGAACCATGCCGTTCATGACTACCCGGACGCGCATTATGCCTGGTACCTGCTGGGGGTGGCTCACTTGCGCATGAATGACGTCGCAGAGGGGGAACAAGCTCTGCGCACATCTTTGCGTCTCGAGAAGAATTCGGCGGAAGCCCGTTTTCAATTGGGTGCAGTGCTCTTCAGCCGGGGGATGATGCGCCAGGCCGCAGACTGCTTTCGCGAATCCGCACGTTTGAAGCCCGATGCCGGCGATGCGTACTACATGCTCGGCCAGTGCCTTGTGCAAACGGGCGATCCGGCCCAAGCGATGGCCGCGTTTCGCACGGCATTGCACTGCCGCCCACAATTCGCCGACGCGCACGCAGCCCTGGCCGAGTTGGCGTTTGAGGAGGGCCGAAACGATGAGGCGCTCGTCCACTTGCGGCAGGCGGCCAGCCTGAAGCCGGCGGACGAAAGAATCCGAGACTTTATCAAACGTGTCGAAAATGAAGTCCCGGCATCGCCCTGACCTGTCGAGGCCCTGACGTGGTCGAGTCAACGGCCTTCTCCATTGATGGATTTGCGTCGGACGAACGGCATGAATCGAAGCCAACTGATTCGCCGGGTCGACCTCCTTCACCGCCGCCACTGCCATTCTCGCTGAAACTACTGGTCCGGGTTCCTTGCCGGGCCTTCTCCTATAAAACGAGTTGGTCGCGTTTTCCCGGAGAGCACCGAATCGTTCGCCATGGTTGCCCCGAAGTTCCCGCTCGTCCGTCAATCAGGGTGAACGCTTCAGTGGCATGAATTCGTCTAAATTCCGATCGACCGTGTCGAGTTTTCGCCGAAATCTGTGGTATTTCGCAACGTCCGGGAATGGCATGAGAGATGCATAGTGGTGGAGACGATCACCAGGCCCACCACTTCTCGAAAGGAAAGGACATGTCTCTCTACACGTGTTCCACCGTTGTTGGCGTATTTGATGAGCAGAGCGACGCTGATGAGGCAATTATTGATCTGGGCAAGGCTGGGTTCAGCAGTGAGCAGATCGGTGTCGTGGCCCGAAATCCAGAAGGAAAGGCCGTCGCCAGGAATAGGGGAGACTCGGAAACACATGCGGGTAATGGGGCTGTCACTGGCGCTGTCGCGGGAGCCGGAATCGGCGGCCTCGTCGGCTTGGGAGTCCTGGCCGGAATCATTCCTGTGATCGGCCCGGCAATCGCTGCGGGGACGTTGGGAGTCATTCTTTCGAACGCCGCTGGGGGGGCGACCCTGGCTGGCCTGGGCGGCGCGCTGATGGGCTGGGGAGTTCCCGAAGAACATGCCAAATACTATGACGGCCAGCTGCAGTCTGGGCGCGTCGTAGTGACCGTCCATGCCGAAGATGACTGCGATAAGGCGCGTACGATTATGGAGAGCCACGGGGGCTACAACCATGATTCCGTCACCAAGTCGACAGCCCGAACGTAGCCACGACCCGAACTCTGCACCCCCACTTCAGTAAAAAACCAGGCTGCGGGGTGAAGTGTTGGGATTCGGATTGCCTCTCGTTGCCATTTTTCAAATCAACCATAAGGAGAGTCGCATGAAACTCGGAACTCTGCATGACCTGTATGTGGACGAACTCAAAGATCTTTTCAGTGCCGAGAACCAGCTTCTTAAGGCGCTGCCGAAGATGGCGAAGACTGCCTCCGACCCTCAGCTGGCCAAAGCATTTACTGACCATCTGGCCGAAACCAAAGGTCAGGTTGAGCGACTGGAGAAGATTTTCAAGAAGCTTGAAGTCAGCCCCAAGGGGAAAACGTGCAAGGCCATGGAAGGGTTGCTGGAGGAAGGGAAAGAAGTCATGTCAGAGGACGCCGACCCGACCGTAATGGATGCGGCTCTCATTGCAGCCGCACAACGGGTCGAGCATTACGAAATGGCCGGTTACGGATGTGTGCGGACATTTGCGAAACTGCTCGGTTACGACCAGGCGGCCGATTTGCTACAGGAAACGCTGGATGAGGAAGGCGCCGCCGACAAGAAATTAACAAAGCTGGCCGAGACCGTCATCAACGCCGAAGCCGTCGCGCCCATGGGCAGCGACTAAGCGGAGGCGATTATAATACGAGATGAGTGAGAGATCCGTATGTTCTGTCAGCACTTCGCCAGTTCACTCCCCTTGGGAGATCGTGGTCCGGAAAGCAAACGCTTTGCCGACCTTACGAGCGACACTGTTGCGACGTTCGCTCAGACAGGAATTCTCGCCATCAATTTTCTTGAGTGCGTGCCGCATCAATCGAGGCCGAATCGCGTTCACGATTCGGCCGGCGTTGACTGAGACATTCCTAAAATCGACATCTTTTCACAGGAGCGCAAAAATGGAGATCCTCGCACAATCCGATTTCGTCGTGGCCGCAATGGGCTATTCCCTGGTTTATTTGCTCGCTGGCGGAGGCGTCTTTGGCGCCGTCGTCATCTTTGTCATAGCCAAGATGCTCGGCAAATGATCTGATTTGATGGGACCCCCGAGCCGTTTGGCCGGGGACGAGGGCCGGAGGCTCGGTCAGGCATTTGCCTCAAACGCGAAAGCCGTGGCTTTTGTGCCAAGCCCGCGAGCCATAAGTGATGCTTGG